>CAVGKO010000172.1:0-3609 GCA_963629885.1 Anaerobutyricum sp. | reverse complement strand
GTACCGTTGTTGCCAACTATACCCATCTTCTCGTAGCGGGCAAAGATGTAGTTGAAGTCTTCCACAATCTTGATGTCGCCAAAGCTTTTCGTGACGTGCTCCGCCTCGAATATCTTCGACCCGATATACGAAGCCTTCACGTCGAGGTTAACCTGACCGGCCTCCCGCTGTTGCTTGGCTTTCTTCTCAAGCTCATAGAACGCGTCGATGCGATATTTTGCTTTCGTGCCGCGTGCCTGTGGCTGACGACGCATCCATTCCAACTCCTTCCTCAATAGATTGCTGGCACGTTCCACCTCTGCGTTTGCGGCATCAATCCTCTCTTGGCGCTTCTCAAGGTAATAACTGTAGTTGCCGCTATACTGAAAGATTTGCTTGCGGTCTATCTCAATGATTTCGCTACATACGCGGTCCAAAAAATATCTGTCGTGTGTAACCAAAAGGATACTGATGTTTGCGCGGCTAAGATATTCCTCCAACCATTCGGTCATCTCAAGGTCGAGGTGGTTGGTGGGCTCGTCGAGGATGATAAGCTCGGGGTCGGTGATGAGAACGTTGGCAAGCGCCACCCGCTTCAGTTGTCCGCCGGAGAGATGCTCTATCTTCTGATTGAAATCCGTAATCTTGAGTTGCGACAGTATCTGCTTGGCGCGCTGCTCGTAGTCCCAAGCTTTCATATTATCCATCCGCATCAGTATATCCTGCAGATTCTTGTTCTCTCCACCAGCCATCGCCTCTTCATACTCGGCAATGAGGCGCACCGTTTCGTTGGGTGAGTAGAAACAAGCCTGGAGCACTGTCAGCTCTTTAGGGTAGACGGGCGTCTGCTCAAGATACCCCACGCGCAGGTCGTTGCGAAACACCACCGACCCACTGTCATAGTCCTCCTTCCCGGCAATGATGTTCAGCAGGGTTGTCTTGCCTGCGCCGTTCTTGGCAATAAGACCTACCTTTTGCCCCTGCGCGATGCCAAATGTGATGTCTTCGAAAAGAACCAAATCGCCGAAGCTTTTGGTGAGTCCGTCTATCTGTAGGTAGCTTGTCATTCCTTTTTAAATTAAGTGGGCAATCAGTAATACATATATATGTTTTGCCCAATACATATATATGTTTTGAAGAAAAGATATATATGTCTTACTTTTCGCGATATTATATATGCTGTAAACCGGTGGGCAAAGGTACAAAAAATGTTACGTGGGGATATTGATACCCCATGTTGCTCCTTGTGTGAAGGGCTCTCCCTTAACTCCTGAGGGGCGGTGGATTCAAAAACAAGTGCTACATTTGTGACCCTCGATGCTTCGAAAGGTCGGAGGATAACACTAACAAAACGGATTTTATGAGAATGAAACAGTTTGGAACGGGAATGATATTCCTTATGATGGGGTTGCTCGGCGGATGTTCATCCCCGATGCAGAAAGAGAGCGAACAGCAGGAATCGCTGGTGCAATATGTGGAACCACGTGTCGGTACGGCGCATTGCCGTTGGTTTCATTTTGCTCCGGGAGCATTACCCTTCGGCTTGGCCAAGCCGGCTCCGGCAACCAATGCCCACGTGGGTAACAAAGCCGGTTGGGAGGCTACCGGATACGATTACAGAGATACCTCCATCGAAGGATTTCCTTGCCTGCACGAATTTCAGGTGGGTGGCATAGTGCTTATGCCTACAGAAGGAGAACTTAAGACCATTCCCGGAGCAGTTGGTTCCTCCGGCGAAGGCTATCGCTCGGCTTTCGACCATGCGGACGAGGTGGCTACTGCGGGCTATTATTCCGTCCTCTTGAAAGACTATAACATAAAGGCGGAACTGACGGCAACGAAGCGTGTCGCCTATCAGCGTTTCACCTTCCCAAAGAGCGATAGCAGCCATATATTGTTCGATATCGGTAACAGGCAAGGCGACAGCGGACCTGCTCAGGACGCCGAGGTTATCATCACCGACGACGGATTGGTGGAAGGTTGGGTGATGACGCTCCCCGAATACAGCAAGAAGTATCAGGCAGGGGCAACGGTCACCATGTATTTCTCTGCCAAGTTGGACAAGAAGCCTGATTCTTTTGGTACTTTCATTGGCGAGAAGCACCAAGACGCATCGCGCACGGTTCGCGGCGTTGGGGCAGGGGCTTATCTGACATACAAAACAAATGAAGGCGAAGCCATCACGGCTCAAATTGGATTGTCGTACACTTCCGTGGCAAATGCCAGATTGAATAGGGAGACAGAAACGAATAACGGGAAACTTTCGTTCGACAAAGCCCGCGAGGCTTCCCTTGAGACTTGGGAAGAATATTTGGGACGTATCCGGGTGGAAACGCCCATCCATGAAGATAAGGTGAAGTTCTACACCGGTCTCTATCACGCCGTGCTGGGGCGCGGATTGGCAAGCGATGTCAATGGTGCCTATCCACGCAATGACGGGACTTGCGGACAGATACCATTGGAAAACGGACAACCCGCGTTCTCGTTCTACAACACCGATGGTATATGGGGTGGACAATGGGATTTGGTACAACTCTGGGCATTGGCTTATCCGGAGTATCTCTCCGATTATGTAAGTACCCACCTGCAAGTGTATAAAGATGCCGGTTGGCTGGCAGACGGAATAGCTTGCAGCCGTTATGTCTCCGGTGTGGGCACAAACCAACTTGGAAATGTGATTGCTGCCGCTTATCAGTGCGGCATTCGTGACTTTGATGTGGAGGCAGGTTATGCTGCCGCCCGTAAGAATGAACTGGATGGCGAAAACCGCCCGATGGGGGCAGGTAAGCTGGATACGGATAAGTTCGTGAAGTTTGGATATGTGCCGCATCTCGACAAAGGAACCGGGGCGGACGAGGCTTGGATGTTCTCGGCTTCACATACCTTGGAGTACTCTTTTGGCGCGTATGCCGTTGCTCAGATGGCAAAAAGCTTGGGCAAGATGGACGATTACGAGACGTTGATGAACCTCTCGAAAGGCTGGGAACGTATCTACGATTCGAAACTGAACTTAATCCACCCCAAGACCGAAGACGGACGTTTTATCGACAACTTCGACCCGATGCAGGTATGGCGCGGATTCCAAGAAGGGAATGCTTGGCAGTACACCTTCTACGTGCCACACGATGCTAAAACACTTATCGAGAAGATGGGTAAGGATGAGTTTAATCAACGATTGGATAGCATTTTCATCGTTTCGCAGACAAAGATATTCAGTGGAGGAACGGAAATAGACGCTTTCTCGGGTCTGCGCACATTATACAATCAAGGCAACCAGCCTTGCTTGCATATCTCTTGGCTGTTCAATGAATCAGGTCGTCCTGATTTGACTCAAAAATGGGTGAGAGCCATCTTGGACGAGTTCTATGGGACCGACGGAATACATGGCTATGGCTACGGACAGGATGAGGACCAAGGACAATTGGGTGCTTGGTATGTAATCTCTTCTGTGGGTCTTTTCGATATTGTCGGCTTGTCTGACGTGAATCCCTCTTTCTCCGTTGGAAGTCCGATGTTCGACAAGATAACCATACAGCTTAGCGATACATATTATAAAGGTGGTTCGTTTGTCATCGAAACGAAAAACAACAGCAAGGAAAATGTTTATGTGCAGAAACGAATGCTGAATGG
>CAVGKO010000171.1:0-3618 GCA_963629885.1 Anaerobutyricum sp. | reverse complement strand
GCGCACATCCTTCAGAAAGATGTCTTCCTTAAGTATGAGGTGGTCGGAAGGGGCGACAACGATGTTGGCATTCGGGTTGCAAGCCCTTATATGGTATGCCGCATAGGCAATACACGGCGCCGTGTTTCTGCGTGCCGGCTCCAGCAGAATCTGGTCATCCTTGAGCTCGGGCAGCTGTTCTTTTATGAGGGAAGCATATGCCTCGTTGGTCACGATAAATATGTTCTCAATCGGGATAATCCTTGAGAAACGGTCGAAAGTCATTTGCAACAGCGAACGCCCCGTCCCAAAGAAATCGAGGAACTGCTTCGGATAACTTTCTCTGCTAAAAGGCCAGAAACGACTGCCGATTCCGCCTCCCATAATCACGCAATAATTGTCATTCATAATACATCACTATAATGTTACTGTTTCTTGTTCTCTACGGCAACCTTCTCGATGGCAAGGCCCTCCTTGTAGCCCTCTATATAGGCATCAAAGCCTGCCACGTCGTCTGCCGAGGGCGCAATCTCCACGCCCGTATTGCCCACAAACACCTTCTTGTCGAGGTAGTCGGCAAGGCTGAGCTTTTCGTTATTGTTGACAAGATATCCTGCAAGCAGAGCTATGCCCCATGCGCCGCCTTCGCCGGCTGTCTCCATGACGGAGATGGGCGAGTTGATGGCTGCCGCGAGGATACGCTGACCCACTCCTTTGGTCTTAAACAAGCCGCCGTGACCCGTGATGCGGTCCACCTGCACCTTCTCGTCCTTAAACAGCACGTCGTTGCCAATCTTCAATACTGCCACCGAGGCATAGAGGTTGGCACGCATGAAGTTTGCGAGGTTGAACTTATCGCCGGCGGAGCGTACAAACAAAGGACGCCCTTCGGCAAGACCTGTCACCGGTTCACCCGAGATGTAGTTGTAGGCAATCAAGCCTCCGCAGTCGGCATCCCCTTCAAGGGCATGGTTATAGAGCTTGCCAAACACCTCGCTCATATCCACCTTCACGCCAAGCAGCTGTTGATATTCTTTGAAGAGATTAACCCAAGCATTGAGGTCGGAGGTGCAGTTGTTGCAGTGCACCATAGCCACGGGACTGCCGTCGGGGGTTGTCACCATGTCGATAACCTCGTAGGGCTTGCTGAGTGCCTTCTCCAGCACAATCATTGAGAAAGAAGAGGTCCCGGCACTCACGTTACCGGTGCGCTGACGTACGGCATTGGTAGCCACCATACCCGTGCCGGCATCACCTTCCGGGGGACAGAGCGGACAGCCTGCCTTAAGCCCTCCCGTCGGGTCGAGCTTCATGGCTCCCTCTTCGGTAAGATTACCGGCATCCTCACCTGCGTTCAATACCTTAGGGAGGATATCGAGGAGCTTCCAACCAAGGCCCTTGGGCTCGATGAGCTTGTCAAACTTGGCAACCATATCGGCATCGTAGTTGTTGGTGGTGGAATCGATGGGCAGCATACCCGAGGCGTCGCCTATGCCCAACACCTTCTTGCCCGTAAGCTGCCAATGGATATAGCCGGCAAGTGTTGTGAGATAGTCAATCCTCCCGACATGCTCCTCGCCGTTGAGGATGGCTTGGTATACGTGGGAAATGCTCCAACGCAAGGGGATATTGAAGTGGAACAACTCCGAGAGCCGGGCTGCCGCCTTACCCGTATTGGTGTTGCGCCACGTGCGGAACGGAACGAGGATGTTCTGCCCCTTGTCGAAGGCCATATAGCCGTGCATCATGGCAGAGATACCGATGGCAGCCAGCTGCTTTATCTCGCAGCCATACTCGGCATTTACATTCTTCCTAAGGTCGGCGTAACAATCCTGCAAACCTTTCCAAATGGCATCAATGCTATACGTCCAAAGACCGTCCACAAGCTGGTTTTCCCACTCGTGGCTACCCTGAGCAATGGGGTTGTTGTCTTCGTCAATCAAGACTGCCTTGATGCGGGTAGAGCCAAACTCAATGCCGAGAATGGCCCTGCCTGATTCTATAACTGATTTAGCGTTCATCTGGGTTCAACATTTAGGTGATTACTTCAATGCCTTGTTGAGCATATAGTAAATCTCGTTGTTGCGAAGCTGCTCCTTGAAGGAATGGAGGTTGGTATTCTTGTCGATGTTGACAAACTCGATGCCAAGAATCTCGCAGAAGTCCTCCCAATACTCAGCCGTGATGTCGTATGAGAATGCGCTGTGGTGCGTTCCGCCGGCAAGAATCCATGCGCCTGCACCAATCTCGAACGATGGCTGCGGCACCCAGAGGGCAGAAGCCACGGGGAGCTTGGGCATTGGCTGGGGTTTGATGCACTCCACCTCGCTTGCTATTAAGCGGAAGCGGTTGCCAAGGTCAACAACCGTAGCCTTGATACCCTTGCCTGTCTTGCTTGTGAACACCAAACGGGCTGTCTGCGACTTGCGGATACCGATGCCGAGGAAGTGAACCTCCAGCTTTGGTTTGTCGGTAGCAATAAGCGGACAAACCTCAAGCATATGGCTCTGCAGACTTGAGGTCTTGCCCTCAGCGAAGTTGAGCGTGTAGTCCTCCAAGAACGAGCAACCCTTCTCCAGGCCCTGATTCATCACCCAGAGCGTGCGGTAGAGGCAGGCTGTCTTCCAGTCACCCTCAGCCCCGAAGCCATAGCCTTCGGCCATCAAGCGCTGCGAAGCCAAGCCGGGAATCTGGTCGAAGCCGCGGAAGTTGGCATCGCCGGCATCGGCATCACCAAGGTCATCGAAGTTTGTTGTAAAGGCATTGGCGCCCTCATCCTTCAATACCCTGCGGAGAGCAATCTCTGCCTTGGCTGAGTTCTTCACCTTCTCCCAGTATACTTCCTCGCCGCTCTCGTCAATCTTGATGGTATATTCCTTCTTATATTCTTCCACGAGGGCATCAGCCTCCTCATCGGTTACCTTCTTATAGTATTCCATGAGGGAAGAAACGGGATAGTAGTCCACATGATAACCCAGGCGCTGCTCAAACTCCACGCGGTCGCCGTCGGTCACTGCCACGTTGTTCATGTTCATGCCGAACATCAAGCAGCGTACGTTGTGAGCGTCGGCTACGGCAGCAGCCACGCGTGCCCATACGGCAATCTGCTTCTGTGCTTCCTCGCTCTTCCAATAGCCAACAACCACCTTTCTCGGCACACGCATACGGGTGCAGATGTGACCAAACTCAATATCGCCGTGAGCCGACTGGTTGAGGTTCATGAAGTCCATATCGATGGAGCTCCAAGGAATCTCTGCGTTGTATTGGGTATGGAAATGGAGCAGGGGCTTCTTCAGAGCCTGCAAGCCCTTAATCCACATCTTGGCAGGCGAGAAGGTGTGCATCCACGTGATGATGCCCACGCACTTATCGTCGTTGTTCGAAGCCTTCATGATGGCTTCCACCTCGGCGGAGGAGTTTACCGTACCCTTATAGACCACCTTGATGGGGATATTGCCGCTATTATTGAGACCGTCGACCATATCCTTTGAGTGGCCGTCCACTATCTTAACCGTTTCACCTCCGTAGAGGAGTTGTGCTCCCGTTACGAACCAGATTTCAAAATTCTCGAATGCTTTAATCATGATATTATGTTTTTAGTTGTTTGTACTGTTTGTCTTGTGTCAGGGTTTTTTCGTC
>CAVGKO010000170.1:0-3650 GCA_963629885.1 Anaerobutyricum sp. | reverse complement strand
ATTTATTCGTATAAAACGGGTGAATTAAGCGTATAAGCTTGAAAACCGCCGCCGATTGGGGACAAAAAAGGGATGGCTTCAACCCATGTGAAACCATCCCTTTTGGATTTATAATCTGATAATCTTTTACTGCGGATTATAAAGCACCAACTTCCTTCAAGGCAGCGTTGGTCTTCTTAACAGCAGCAGCGCTCTTGGCGAACAACTCTTTCTCCTCGGCAGTCAAGTCCAATTCAACGATTTTCTCGATACCGTTCTTGCCCAAGATAACGGGAACACCGATGCAGAGGTCACTTTCGCCATATTCACCCTCAAGGTAAACAGAGCAAGGAATCATCTTACGCTGGTTGTGAATGATAGACTCAACAACAGAAGCTCCTGCTGCACCCGGTGCATACCAAGCAGAAGTACCCAGCAACTTAGTCAGCGTTGCGCCACCAACCATTGTTGAAGCAACTACCTCCTGCAACTTCTCTGCGCTCAACAGCTTGCTTACAGGCACGCCTTTGTATGTAGCCAAACGAGCCAACGGAATCATCGTTGTGTCGCCATGACCACCGATTACTATGCCTTCCACTTCGTTGGCATTGCAACCCAAAGCCTGAGACAAGAAATATTTGAAACGAGAGCTATCCAAAGCACCACCCATACCGATGATACGGTTCTTCGGCAGACCCAGAGACTTCAACGACAGGTAAGTCATTGTATCCATCGGGTTGGAGATAACTACGATGATTGCATTCGGAGAATATTTCAGAATGTTTTGAGCCACGCTCTTAACGATACCGGCATTTACACCAATCAACTCTTCACGAGTCATACCCGGCTTACGAGGAATACCTGAAGTGATAACCACAACATCCGAGTTGGCAGTCTGTGCATAATCGTTTGTGCAGCCTACAACCGTTGTGTCGAAACCCAACAACTGAGCTGTCTGCATCATATCCATTGCTTTACCCTCGGAAACGCCTTCTTTAACATCAAGCATTACCACTTCGTCTGCCACTTCATTGAAGGCAAGAACATTTGCGCAAGTAGCACCCACATTACCGGCGCCAACAACTGTTACTTTAGACATAATAATAAGTTTTATATGTGTTATTTATGTAAACTCTCTGTATCACCGCGGCAAAGGTACAATGTCTTGCCGAATAAAGAAAATCCCCAATGTTTAGTTTTTGCTAAAAATGAACCGCCTCGGGGGCACTGCCGCCGGAGCCCCGGCGAGATGGTCACTTTTTTAGGTTTGCCTATATTTTCATACATTTGAGCCCGAATGAAACGGCCAGGTCAATATACGGAAGAGGATATAGTAGAGCAACTACGAAATCCGCAGCAGCAACGGGAAGCCTTTGCCGGCGTCGTAAATCTTTACGGCGAGAAGTTGTATTGGCAGATACGAAAGATGGTGCTGAGCCACGATGATGCCAACGACATCTTGCAAGACACCTTTCTGAAGGCTTGGCTAAACATCGACTATTTCCGTGGAGAGGCAAAGCTGTCTACCTGGTTGTATAAGATTGCCATCAACGGGTGTATTACTTTCCTCAATCATCAGCGGAGCTTGAACAATGTCTCGATAGACGATACCGATGCCTTTTTGCTTGAACGCTTGAGTGGGGACGAATATTTCGATGGCGACGAAGCCCAGCTGAAGCTTCAGAAAGCCATTCTCACCCTTCCGGAAAAGCAACGACTAGTGTTTAACATGAAATATTTCGATGATATGAAGTATGAAGATATGTCGGAAATCCTCGGAACATCCGTCGGGGCTCTGAAGGCTTCCTATCATCATGCAGTGAAGAAAGTGGAATCGTTTTTAACAAAAGACGTTTAAACCTTTTAGTCAAAAGCGCGTCAACCTTGTGTTAAAATGAAAAAGTATGGGGAAAGAGTTGAACAATAAAGACCGTTTGGATGGGAGAAATCCTTTCCGTGTGCCCGAAGGGTATATGGAGAATCTTACGGATAGTATCATGAGGGGGCTTCCGGAGAAGTCTCATGAGGAAGTTCGGCAGGTCACTTTGGTGGACCGTATACGCCCATGGTTGTATATGGCTGCTGTTTTTGCCGGGCTGGGGTTGTTCTTCAAGGCTATAGTAGGTGTTGAAGGGGATAAGGAATCCGCCGGTGCGCCGTCGGTTCAGCTGACCGACATCGCCGACACGAAGGCCGCCATGCACGAAGCAGAAGACGAAGAATATCTGGAGTATCTTGAAACTCAGTTTACGGATTGTCTTCTTGCAGAGGAGTTGGGTAATTACGAATAATAATAAGTTATATGGGCAAGTTGTTTTTTGTTGTATTCATTACGGTTTCAATCTTGTTCTCCCAAGCAGCAGTGGCGCAAGGGGATAAAGAACCACGGCATTTTGACAAAGAAGCTTTTCAAGCAGAGAAGAATGCTTTCATTACAGCAGAAGTGGGCTTGACCCCTGAGGAGGCAGCCGCGTTCATCCCATTGTGCAATGAGCTGCACGAAAAGATGTTTGAGATAGGTCGCGAGTGCCGCAAACTATCTAAAGAGATAAAGCATAAGCAGTCTCCAACCGATGACGACTATACCAAAGTCAACGACGCATGCCTGAAAGTAAAGCAGAAAGAAGCCGCTTTGGAAAAAGAGTATTACGAGAAGTTCAAGAAAATCCTGTCGCCCGAGAAGCTCTACAAATACAGATGTGCGGAATTTAAATTCGACCGCAATTTCATGAAAGGCGGCAAGGGAAGGGAGCGGAAATAACCGCTACAATCCTTTCTGCTTGGCCTCATTCCAAATCTTATCCATCTCCTCCAAAGACATATCTCTGAGTTGCCGGCCTTCCTTTAGAGTATGTTCTTCCAAGTAATTGAAACGGCGAATGAACTTTTGGTTCGTCCTCTCCAAAGCATTGTCAGGATTAATCTTATAAAGGCGGGCGGCATTAATCAGGCTGAAGAACAAATCCCCGAATTCTGCTTCCATCTTATCGGCATCCATCTTGTCGATTTCTTCTTTTAGCTCGGTGAACTCTTCGTGAACCTTATCCCATACCTGCTCGCGTTGCTCCCAATCGAAACCAACATTACGAGCCTTATCTTGTATGCGATGAGCTTTGACAACGGATGGAAGCGATGAAGGAACGCCTTCCAATACGGTTTTGTTTCCGCCTTTTTCTTTGAGTTTTATCTCTTCCCAATTCTGTTCCACCTTTTGTGCCGTGTCGGCAGACGTATCCCCAAACACATGCGGATGGCGGAAAATCAACTTTTGGCAAAGGCTGTCGCACACATCCTTGATATCGAAGGCCTCTTTTTCTTCTCCAATCTTTGCGTAGAAAACAATATGAAGGAGCAGGTCACCCAATTCTTTTTTGATATTGTAGTTGTCGTTCTTCATGATTGCATCGCACAGTTCGTAGGTCTCTTCTATTGTGTTTGTGCGTAAGCTCTCATTGGTTTGTTTTCTATCCCAAGGACACTTCACCCGAAGCTCATCCATGATATCAAGAAGATGCCCGAAGGCTTCCATCTTTTCGTCTCTTGTTGCCATCACTTTTGTTCTTTAAACGTTTTCAATCCGTTTTCCAGGAATTGTATGTATTTCGATATGTCTTCGTTGAATGCATAAGACTGCCCGAGCGGTTTGCCTTCGCCATTAAGCAAGATGTAAT
>CAVGKO010000169.1:0-3694 GCA_963629885.1 Anaerobutyricum sp. | reverse complement strand
AACCGGGGACACAAGGATTTTCAGTCCTTTGCTCTACCAACTGAGCTATGGCACCATTGCTTTCGCACAACGGCTGCAAAGGTAAACAAAAATCAACACGCCCCAATTCATATCACAAAGAAAATTTCACCAACAATCGCCTTCTGATTGTCATTGTCTCCAAATCACTTAACACAATTCCTCAATATCCTCTTACATCTATTTTAGAGGAACCAAAAGGATACAAAAAAAGCAGCCATCAAAGGAGGATGACTGCTTCTTGCGAGCCGAAAGCCGGACTTGAACCGGCGACCTACGCATTACGAATGCGTTGCTCTACCAGCTGAGCTATTTCGGCAATGAAATCATATAATCAACATCTTGCCCTCAAGATTCGGCGGCAAAGATAACTACTCTATTCGACATCAGAAAGAAGTTTTGCCAAAAAATCGTCCAGTTCCGAATCCAAATCCTTCAGCAACGGGTCGTCAAGACGCAAGAGGTCATCGTCAAGAAACAGAAGCTCTTCCGTTACACCAAAATCATCGTCAGTCAAGCTTACAGAGAATGGTTTCACTATATGCGGACTATCGAATACCTTATTCGAAGCCATATAAGCAAGCGCAGGCTTCAACACACCAATCACCTTCTTGCGAAACGATTCCTCATTGTCAGAACCCACCCAATCGGGAACGACCACCTTATCCAAGAGTTGTTCCTTCTCGTCATAAATCTGTAGTTCCCCACTTTCAGGGTCAGCCTGGACATACAAATCGTTATGATAGCTTGCTGCATCATCGACGGTTAACTTACTCACAGCAGAGACGAAAACCGCTTCTAAATCAGATTGGATTTTTTCATTGTTTGCGTTCATACCTTATACTATTGTCTTTTCCTATTGTCTTTTTGTTTGCATGTCAAGTTTTTTACCGGAGTGTACCCTTTCTTGCAGCGTCTTCACATAGAGCTCCAACAATTTGGTGTTTGTGCCATCCTCGCCCTCTGTTTCCTTGAACAGCCCAACAGATTTGGTTGCCCATTCACAGGCTTCCTCGAGTTTTGTTTCCATCTCATACCCCAAAGCGATATTCGATGCAACCCTTGCCTTAGACTTCCGACTGTTTGTTTTATCATATATATGCTTCCATTGTGTGAGTGCCTTATCCCATTTCTCCAACCGGGCATACGCCGTAGCTTCTTTCCAATCCGTCCCCATGCCGGAATAGAACCACCGCGTCTCATTTTCCCAATGGGGGATGAAATTCGGACTTGCCTTTGCTCCTACATATTCTGCTGCCGTACGCAACGCATCTTCCGAAGAAGGCAAGACCTTATCCAAAAGAACAGGATTAGGCGCTTCCTCAAGGAAATACACACTATCAGACAAATGAATTGTAGCCAACGGGTTCGGCTTGCCGGGAATATAGCTTCGCAATATACCCGACACCCTTACCTGTATCTCGCCACGAACAAAACCATCGGCATATGCCTTGACCATCTTCTTCGAATCAAACAGCATGCGGTCAAGAGAAACCACCGCGTCAGCATCCGTCTCTTCACACAATGCCCGCACCTGTTCATCCGTCAGCTTCCGGTCCTCGTAATAAACATCATCCGTCCGCACGACATCATGATAGAGAAGTACATCATCGAAATACGGGCCATCTGCTATAGCTTTCCCCAACCCGATACAAGCATCAACCAATGCACTATCCGCCTTCACCCGGAAGGTGTCGACCTTCTCTCCAAACAACATAAACTCGCAGCCTACATTGTCCGGCTGGCAAACGGCATTGTTCACCACCAAGACTTTCTCCACCTTATTGGGAAAAGTGACCTCAGCAGGATTGTACGTCTCAATGCCTACATAGTTCACCGAGCTACACGACGCCAAAAAGCAAACGCTTAACCAACAATAGGCACTTCTCTTCATTTCCTCTTTTAAAGATTATTGCTCAGAGCCTTAAAATAGCCAATCGACTCTGCTATACCGAGGAACGGGTCTTTCATATCCTTCTCGTATTCAAGACTGCACTTTCCGGTGTAATTCACCTTGCGCATCATCTTTATCAATGCCGGGAAATCAATCTTACCACGTCCGATTTCAATACCTACACCAGCCTTCGAAGCGTCCGTAACATCCTTTATGTGCATATCAAACACACGTGTGTGATACTTCTTCAAATCTGCCACAGGGTCGCAACCATTGCGCAAGTCGTGACCAATATCGAAACACATACCAATACGAGGGTCTAAGTCTTTTGTATGCTCCCAAACATCCGTAGCATCGGGATATACCTTGATATCTGGTCCATGAAGGTGAATAGCATAGTGGAAATCATACTCCTTCACTTTCTTGTCAACATAGGGAAGCAATTCGTAGTTCGGAACACCTACAATCAACTTTACCCCTACCCTCTTCGCATACTCGAAACCACGGTCCACTTCGGCTTCGTTCTTCATGTAGATGGGCCCTACGGCATAACCCGTCACCCCATGGGCGGCACATTTGTTGTGAAATGCCTTAATCTGCTCGTCGGTACTATCCATCGCAAGATGGAAGTCCTTGATGCAAAGGTAATGGACATCAAGCCTCTGCAATGTCTTCAATGTGGTGTCCAAATCGAAGTTGACAAACGTAAAACCGGCCATTCCCAATTGCCAGGGATTAACCTTCTTTGCAGCTTCAGTGGCTGCACTGCTACCGGACATAACTGCACCCGATGCTCCCGTAGAACCAAGCAAAAGGGCACCGGCAAGTCCTTGTTTTAAAAAATTTCTTCTTGAATTTTCCATGATATTTGATACTTAGGGTTTCATTTTTGTCAAGGCAGCGATGCTTTCCTCTATAGTTTTTATCTTACTCTCGGCATCAGACTGTTTCTTGCGTTCCATATCTATCACCTTCGAAGGAGCCTTGTTTACAAAGTTCTCATTGCTCAGTTTCTTCACCACCGAAGCCAAGAACCCTTGCTGATATTTCAGTTCTTCACGCAACTTTGCCAATTCTTCTTCCACACTAATCATGCTGCCAAGCGGCACGGCATATTCCGTAGTACCAACCAAGAAAGAAACGGCACCGGCCGCCTTCTCGTCGGTCTTCGTTATCTCGCTAAGATTACACATCTTGGCAATTACCGGATTGAAAGCATCATCGTGACTACCCAACACCTGCAACGTAAGGGCTTCTTTGTTCGGAATATTTTTCTGCAAACGGATTGTACGGACACCGCTCACAATTTCTTTTACTCTTCCAAACGATTCTATGTAAGAAGCGTCCACCTGTGTTGCTTTTGGCATCAATGACACCATTATACTTTCACCCGTCTTGCGCGGTTCAAGTGCTTGCCACAATTCTTCCGTAATAAACGGCATGAATGGATGAAGAAGACGAAGCAAGGCATCAAAGAAACCAAGCGTTGCTTGATGGGTTGTCTTGTCAACCGGCTGCTGATAGCCCGGCTTAATCATCTCCAAATACCATGAAGAGAACTCATCCCAGAAAAGCTTATATACAACCATCATTGCCTCACTCAAACGGTACTTGCTGAACAAATCATCCATTTCAGCAATTGTCTTGCTGAGCTGTGCCTCAAACCATTTCACTGCTATACGCGATGCTTCCGGCTGCAATGCTGTTTCACTAACCGTCCAACCCTTGACAAGGCGGAAGGCATTCCATATCTTGTTGTTGAAGTTTCGTCCCTGTTCACAC
>CAVGKO010000168.1:0-3697 GCA_963629885.1 Anaerobutyricum sp. | reverse complement strand
CGCTCGAAAAATGGAAGAAGAGTCCTCGGCTGGGATTTTTCCGCTCGAAAAATAGAAGAAGAGCCCTCGGCTAGGATTTTTCCGCTCGAAAAATAGAAGAAGAGCCCTCGGCTGGGATTTTTCCGCTTGAAAAATGGAAGAAGAGGCCTCGGGCAATGAAAAACCCTTCGAACGATGTTTAAATGGGGTTATAACGTCGTCCGAAGGGGGCTGTTATGAACAAAAAAGGCGGACTAAATGCCCGCCATTATTTTATTTCAAGTAGTCTGCCAACTTGGTTGGAAGATAGAAAGTGTTGGTCTTGTCAACGTAGACAACAACCGAATTCAGCCGAATCTCTTCCTGACCTTTCTTGCCAAGGGTAACGATGTTGCTGAACGGGGTGATATTGATTTGTTTCTTCTTATTCTTCACTACCAATGAAGGCGAACCTTTCTCGTCTTTGGCAGGGATGATTTCGCACTTGAAGCCTTCGAACACTGAGGTGTGAGGGGCAAAGTTCTCTTCCGTGAGTTTATCCAAGGTGTCGTGGCTCATGCCAAACAATGCACAGAGATAGGCGTTGAGCTCAATGTTGGTGTGCATACCGATAGGCAGGCTGGCGCGGTCGGGGTGGTAGGCAGCAAGGAACACTTCCTCACCGGTATGGCCACCTGTGGTAAACCCGAAGCAAGTCTTGGATGTAAGAAGCTTCGACATGAAAGATGTGAGCGAGCCGCTATAGAGCGAGCCTTTGTCTTTTATTGAACGTTCGTTCTCGGGAATGGGGCTGTTCTTATAGTCCTTGCAGTGCTTCAAGGCATCGAGCTCTTCGGCGCTGAGTTCAAACCCTGCGTATTTGCGGAAGATGTTCTGCACCTCAGAAAATGGTTCGCTGTTTACCTTACGGGCAAAACCCTCGGCTGTCAGTTTGTAGAGCGAGAACTGGTGGAACAGCTGGTCTTTGCTCAGCTTGTCGTAACCCGGGCAGTTGGCGCAGCCGATACTGATACCGCTGTTGCCGTGGTCCGGAGCCATAACAACGGCAGTCTCGCCATTGCGACGGGCAAACTCAAGAGCTACACCACAGGCACGGTCGTATGCCAACATATCGGTAGCCATACCAACGGGGTCGTTGGCATGTGCTGCCCAGTCAATCTTACTTCCTTCAACCATGAGGAAGAATCCATTGGGGTTCTTGCTCAGTTTTTCGATGGCGATGCGTGTCATCTCCTCCAGAGAAGGCTGCTGCGCCGGGTCGCGGTCGATGTCGTAAGCCATTTCGCGGTCGCTAAACAATGCCCACATATTGTTGCCTTTGTAGCTACGCATACCATTTATATCGTTCTTGAATATACCATAACCATTACCTTTAAGATAGGCTTCGCTCTCTTCGGGAAGGAGAGAGGCACCTCCGCCAATCACCACGTTCAAGTCGTTGTGAGCCATCTGCGGGGCAATCCATTCGTATTTGCCACGGTTGTAGCTGTGTGCAGAGCAGTCAGCCGGTGTGGCATGAGGAAACTCACAGGTGAAAACCAAGCCCGTGGCCTTTCCTTTGGCCACCTTGGCTGCTTCCAATACCGTTGTGAGAGGTCTGAATGCACGTGAAGGGTCGGTGGGATAGATATCGTTGTTCGGGTCACTTTCCGGATAGGTGGAGACGTAGCCCGTACGGCTTGGGTAGCCGGTCATATAGCATGAGGTTGTTGGGGCAGAGTCGCCAATGGGAGCATTTGAAGAGTGCGTGCGAATGGTTCCACACAGATACGGGTCAAGGTTCAGGTTGGGCTTGTCCGGATTGGTGTACCATTGCAACCAGCGTGCCATGGAAACGGTAGCCAATGAAGTTCCGTCCGGTATCAGAAGGATAACGTTTTTCACCGGTTTCACGTTCTCTACGTCTGCGGCCTTTGTTGGCATGATGATGAGAGCCAACAGAAGCAGAAGGGTAATCGTCTTTTTCATTTTCTTTTTAGCGTTTTGTTTTTTAACCGGCTTCAAAAGTACATAAAAATAGAAGGCTTTTATGTAATTTTGCAATACTTAAAAGAATGAACAATGATTTAATACAACATCATGAAATCAATCGAACTTCCGCATAATGCAATGTTGCGAAGGAATATTTTCGACTATTCGTTTATCGTTGTAGGGGCTTTTCTCCAGTCGTTGAGCTATGTGCTCTTTCTTGCTCCTTTCAAAATTGTGCCGGGCGGAGTGTATGGTGTTTCCATCGTGTTGCACTATATCTCGAAGGGTGTTTTCAGTGTGTTTCCCGATGGTTTGCCCATGGGAGCCACGGCATTGTGTTTCAACGTGCCTTTGCTGATATTGGCGATGAAGAAGCTGGGGCTTTCTTCCGGCCCTAAAACAATTGTGACCTTTGTGCTTATCTCTGTCTTTACTGATATATTGTCGTATTTCTATGGTACGGAGCAGTTGGTGAGAGACGATACTTTTATTTCAGCTTTCTATGGAGGTACGATATTGGGACTGGGTGTGACTTGCGTCTTTAAGGCGCAGAGCACGAGTGCGGGGACAGATGTGCTTGCCCGCGTTATTGCCAACAACACCAACATAAAGGTGAGCAACGTGATAATACTTCTCGACTCTGCCATAGTGGTGTTCGGTTTGATTGCCTTCCAAGATTGGGCAGTGCCTCTTTATTCATGGTTTGCCATCTTTGTATACGGAAAGGAGGTAGAGATGTTTCAGCCCGAGAACCCCAACCGTGCCATCTTCATCGTGTCGGAAAAGGCGGAGGAGATAAAAGAAAGAATCTTCTATAAGATGGGTATGCGAGGCACGTTTCTTCACGGATGCGGCATGTATGAAGGAAAGGAGAAAGAGATAATCTTCACCATTGCCGAACGCAAGGATATGATACGATTGAAGGAACACATCAAGGAAGTTGACCCGCATGCGTTTATCTCTACGATGTATGCCAGCAAGGAGTCTCCACGCACATTGCGGTAGGTGGTTTTTAGTCGTGGTTGTGTGGCTGATGAAAAAGAATTTACTTTGCCCGCAGGTTTGAATATAAAAAAGAAAGAATGAATTATATAGAGACAGAAATCCCCGGCGTATGGATTATTGAGCCCAAGGTCTTTGCCGATGCACGGGGATATTTCATGGAAGCATGGAAGAAGGAAGAGTTTGAGCAGCATGTAGGGAAGATTGCTTTTGTTCAGGATAACGAGTCGTGCTCTTCGCGTGGCGTTCTTCGCGGACTGCATTATCAGTTGGCCCCCTATTCACAGTCGAAGTTGGTGAGGGTAATCACCGGCAGCGTGTTGGATGTGGCTGTAGATATTCGTAAAGGCTCTCCAACCTTTGGGAAATATGTTGCTGTGGTCCTCTCGGCAGAAAACAAACGTCAGCTTTTCATACCGCAAGGGTTTGCTCACGGCTTTCATGTGCTGAGCGATGAGGCAGTGTTTACATATAAGGTAGACAATCCGTATATGCCGAGCCACGAGAGAGGTTTGCGCTTTGATGATTCTTCGATAGGCGTTGACTGGAAGATTGCTGAAGGCGAAACACTGATACTTTCGGAGAAAGACCAGAAGTCGCCCATGCTGAATGATGCGGAAATAAACTATACATATAAATAAATACGGACAAGAATGAAGACTTATCTGGTTACGGGTGCCGCCGGTTTTATTGGCGCCAACTTTATCAAATATATGCTTAAAGAGCATCAGGATATAAAGATTGT
>CAVGKO010000167.1:0-3701 GCA_963629885.1 Anaerobutyricum sp. | reverse complement strand
GAATATCGCATTCGTCGACAAGTCGTTCAGAGCACTTGCCCCGAAAATGCCGGTGATAAGCAACCCCATCACAAGATAGATTATGATAATAGACATTCCATAGGTGAGCGCATCGCGGATTGCTTTCTTCCGATTTTTGGTTCGTTTCAAGAAGAAGCTGACCGTCATAGGAATCATTGGCCATACGCATGGGGTCAGCAAGGCAATCAATCCACCAATGAATCCCGCGAAGAATATAAACAACCATGAAGTATCCGTTGCTGTGGCTGTTGTGTCGCCAAATGCTTTAAGGTCTTTAATAACAGGAGTCCATAGCGCGGCATCACCGGTCAGTTTGCCGGTGGCTTTGGGAGAATTGACTGACGCAGTCTCTTCTTCGGTTGTAGGCTGCGGATTGTCTGCAACCTCATATCCCTGCGTTGTTTGATTGCTTTCTTGAACACCTTCGCCCGCCGTATCATTCTCTGGGTTAGGAGAACTTGCGGATAATGTCAGGTGGGTGTTCTTATTGTCAAAGGCGAAACTTTCGCGTTCGGGTGGCAAGCATGTTTCATCATTGCATGCCATGAATTCCACTTCTCCTTCTATTTTAAACTTCTTCGGATTGGTGATTTTTACCTTCTGCGAGAATGTTACGGCATCAGCAAACCAACGGAGATTCATCTTGAATTGTTCATCGTATACAACAGTTGGCTTGGTGCTAGCTGTCGGTTGTCCGGATAACTCTGCCCCCTGGAGCGTTTCAAAAGTGAACGAGGTGGATACAGGTCCACCTTCGGGTAGATTTGTGTCGTAGAGATGCCACCCCTTGTCAATGGTGGCAGTAAATACGATTTCCTTTTCAGCGGACGGACTATCTTCCAAATTGATTTTCCACTTTACGGGATGATGGATTTGTGCTTGTATTGTAAGTGTTATAAATACAAGCGATAGAATATTGAGAAGTTTGTTCATGACGATGTATTATATGTTTTCTCTGTAGGGAGTTATCGGACTAATGAAATGAAAGTATCCGGAATACGTGTATCGAAACGCATCTCTTCGCCCGTTGTTGGATGTATGAAGTAGAGCCGCCGAGCATGTAGCATCAGTCTTCCGGCAGGGTCGGTCTCTGCTCCGTACTTGTAGTCGCCGGCAATTGAGTGACCAATCGATTGCATTTGTGCACGTATCTGATTCTTGCGCCCTGTCTCGAGGTCGAGTTCCAACAAAGAATAACGTCCGTTGCTGTGTGTTACGTGGTAGCGGGTGATGGCCTCCTTACCATCGCCTTCGGTTGTTACATATACTTGCATCTTTGCGTTTTCAACAAGGTTGGAGACAATTAGGTCGGAGTCTTTCTCCGGACGACCTTCCACAACAGCTACGTATGTACGTTGCGTGATTGCCGAGTTCCAATTTGACTGTAAACTTTTTTGCACGCGTTGATTCTTGGCAAACATCATCAGTCCTGACGTGTCGCGGTCGAGGCGGTGTAAGACAAAAATCTTGTTTCTCGGATTTGTCTTTTTTACATAATCGCTGAGTATGTGATATGCGGTACGTTCCTTTACGCGGGCATTGGAAACAGACAAGAGTCCGTTTTTCTTGTTGACCACAATCAAATCGTCATCTTCCCATACAATATGCAACAACGGATTGTTGAGCTCCACCTTCCCGCGTTCATAGCTGACCATTACCTCATCTCCCGGCACTAAAGGTGTGTTAAACTGTGTTGTAACATTCCCGTTTACCAAGATTTGTCTATGGGTAAGCAAGGCCTTGACGGAACTTTTACTCTGTTCGCTCAATAGCTGGAAAAGGAAAGGAAGCAGTGTGCTCTCTTCCTTCACTACGACGCTACGCCCACGTGGGGCTCTTCGAGGAAGGGTGTCATTATAACCCGGGCGTTTTTTCATATATCTTCTGTTGTTATGCGTTGCAAACGTAATGCTTTTGCCACATAACGGGAAATTTCAAATAATGTTTTTGCATTCATTCTTTTCAGACATAGGTGTTTTGTTGTTTATTTTGTAAGTTTGCGCCTCCGTAAGATAATATATTAACACGAATAATATGGAAATTGCAAGCAAGTATAATCCTGCAGAAGTGGAGGGGAAATGGTATCAGTATTGGTTGGATAATGGCTTCTTTAAGTCGACACCGGATGGCCGTGAGCCGTATACAATCGTTATTCCACCACCAAATGTTACCGGTGTGCTTCATATGGGGCATATGCTCAACAATACCATTCAGGATATTCTGATACGTCGTGCCCGTATGTTGGGTAAGAATGCTTGTTGGGTGCCGGGTACAGATCATGCATCCATTGCTACAGAAGCAAAGGTGGTAAACAAACTTGCTCAACAGGGTATCAAAAAAACCGATTTGACTCGTGAAGAGTTTCTGAAACATGCTTGGGCTTGGAAGGAAGAACATGGAGGAATTATCTTAAAACAACTTCGCAAACTGGGCGCTTCCTGCGATTGGGACCGCACAGCTTTTACGATGGACGAGAAACGTTCGGAGAGCGTGCTTAAGGTTTTTGTTGACTTGTATAACAAAGGCTTGATATATCGTGGCGTTCGTATGGTAAACTGGGACCCCAAGGCCCTAACGGCTCTTTCCGATGAAGAAGTAATCTATAAAGAGGAACACAGTAAACTCTATTATCTCCGCTACAAAATAGAGGGAGAAGATGGTTATGCCGTTGTGGCAACAACTCGTCCGGAAACAATAATGGGCGACACAGCCATGTGTATCAACCCTAACGACCCTAAGAACCAACATCTGAAAGGTAAGAAGGTTATTGTTCCATTGGTAAATCGTGTAATCCCGGTTATTGAAGATGAGTATGTGGAGATAGAGTTCGGTACCGGTTGCCTAAAGGTGACTCCGGCTCATGATGTAAACGACTACATGCTGGGTGAAAAATACAACTTGCCGTCCATTGATATCTTTAATGACGATGGAACGCTGAGTGAAGCTGCCGGTATGTATGTTGGCATGGACCGTTTCGATGTGCGTAAGCAGATAGAAAAAGACTTGGATGCTGCCGGCTTGCTTGAAAAGGTGGAAGCCTATGAGAACAAGGTGGGTTATTCGGAACGTACGAATGTCCCTATTGAACCTAAGCTGTCGATGCAATGGTTTCTTAAGATGGAACATCTGGCAGAGATAGCTCTTGCTCCGGTTATGAACGACGAACTTAAGTTCTATCCCTCTAAGTTCAAAAACACATATCGCCATTGGATGGAGAATATCAAGGACTGGTGTATCAGTCGCCAGTTGTGGTGGGGTCATCGCATCCCGGCTTATTACCTGCCCGAAGGTGGTTTTGTGGTAGCCGAGACCAAGGAAAAGGCTTTGAAATTAGCTCAGCAGAAGAATCCGAATTTGTCTATGGCTGACCTTCGTCAGGATGATGACTGCTTGGATACATGGTTCTCCTCATGGCTATGGCCGATTTCGTTGTTCGATGGCATCAACAATCCGGATAATGAAGAGATTCGTTACTATTATCCGACCAGTGATTTGGTAACAGGACCGGATATTATCTTCTTTTGGGTAGCTCGTATGATTATGGCGGGTTACGAATATCGTGGAGAAATGCCGTTCAAGAATGTATACTTCACAGGTATTGTGCGCGACAAGTTGGGACGTAAGATGTCGAAGTCGCTGGGCAATTCTCCTGACCCGTTGTTGTTGATTGAGCAATATGG
>CAVGKO010000166.1:0-3774 GCA_963629885.1 Anaerobutyricum sp. | reverse complement strand
CTCTTTTACCAAGGTGAGCAGGTTGCGCTTGCTCATAAGCGTATAGCTTAGGTTCAGCTTGTTGAATTCGGTCTGACGGGGGCGGTTGTCGTCCAAGTCTTTCCCCTCCTTCAGCCAGTCGATAAACAAATCGTATAACGGGCGGTGAACAACAAACTCAAGTGTACAAAGCGAATGCGTAACACCTTCGAAGAAGTCGCTCTGCCCGTGTGCAAAGTCATACATGGGGTATACCTTCCACTTGTCACCCGTGCGATGATGGTGAGCTGTTCTCAGCACGCGATAGATGATAGGGTCGCGGAAGTGCATGTTGGGGTTGGCCATGTCTATCTTGGCGCGGAGCACCATAGCCCCGTCTTCAATCTCTCCGTCGGTCATCTTCTGAAACAATGCCAAGTTTTCCTCTATGGGGCGGTCGCGATAGGGACTGTTAATGCCTGCCTGTGTGGGCGTCCCTTTCTGCTGGGCTATAACCTCGGAACTCTGCTCGTCGATATAAGCCTTGCCTTCCTTAATTAGGCGTACGGCAAAGTCCCACAGCTGCTGGAAATAGTCGGAGGCATAATATACGTTGCCCCAATGGAAGCCGAGCCACTGGATGTCTTCCTTGATGGCATCAACATATTCATTGTCTTCCTTCACGGGGTTGGTGTCGTCGAAACGGAGGTTGCAAACGCCGTTGTAGCGTTCAGCGATGCCAAAATCCAAGCAGATGGCTTTGGCGTGTCCGATATGTAAGTAACCGTTTGGCTCGGGTGGGAAGCGGGTTTGGATGCGGCCTCCGTTTTTACCCTCTGCCAGGTCTTTCTCAACATTTGCTTCAATGAAATTTAGGTTCTTCTTACCTTCTTCGTTCGTTTTGATATCGCTCATATCTATTATAAATGTATTATTCGTTTGGTAGCGGGCAAAGGTAACGATTTCTTTTATGCCACATAGCAATGCCGGTTTTTTCCTATATTTGCGCCCCAAGGTCTGACAATATTATTGATATGGAATATTTCAACTTCTTTATTGATTTCGTGCTGCATATCGACGCCCATCTGGTGTCGCTGGTATCAACCTATGGCGTTTGGATATACGCCATTTTGTTTCTGATAATCTTTTGCGAAACGGGGCTGGTTGTTACGCCCTTCCTGCCGGGCGATTCGCTGTTGTTTGTGGCGGGGGCATTGGCATCCTTGCCGGGCAACCCGATGAATGTGCATGCTGTTGTGCCCATTCTGATTCTTGCGGCAGTGCTGGGCGATGCTTCCAATTATATAATAGGAAGGTTCTTTGGCGAGAAGCTGTTTAGCAACCCCAATTCGAGGATATTCAAGCAAAGCTATCTTGACAAGACCCATAGGTTCTACGAGAAACATGGGGGCAAGACCATCATCCTTGCCCGCTTCGTGCCCATTGTGCGCACGTTTGCACCCTTTGTGGCAGGGATGGGGCATATGAGCTACCGCCATTTCGCTTCGTTCAACATCATCGGCGGTATTGCATGGGTGGCTCTGTTCTCGTATGCCGGCTATTTCTTTGGCGAGATGGAAATCGTACAAAAGAACTTGGAGCTGCTGATTGTTCTCATCATCTTCATCTCCATCCTTCCGGGTGTAATAGAAGTCATAAGAAACAAATACTTCGTCAAAACCCCCACCGACCAACATTAAAACCCATTGGGCGGAACTACGGGCGGAGTATCATGAACTCGAAATGTATGGGGAACGTGAAAACTTGACTAATTTTGCGGCGCGATTTATTCAAGTGAAACATGAAGAGACTCCATACGTATGCGGCAGTTGCGGTCTTGGCCTTGCTGACTGCTTGCAGCGATAACGAAGAGAATAAGAACTCCGTTCCCACCATCTCGGGAGAGATTGTAGAAGTCAACAGTTTTGGTCAGCCTATACCGAGTTTTACTCCCGCCGAGATGAAGGCTATGGGCTTCGACTATGCCGACCTTGTGGACGTCACTATCGGCGATATTCATCTTAGAAACATGCCTTTTGTCAGTTCGTTCAACGAGGTGGCTGTGTTGGAACCCTCTTACGTGGACTATAATGCCAAGGGCGACGACTATGGTTTTGCCATGCTCAATGGCGACTTCCATTATTATATATGTGGAAAACCTGGCGACAAGGTAACGATGACCCTCGCACAGAAAGGTGGCTACCAGAAAACCTACGAACTGATGAAGTCGGTTTATGCAACCGACCGCCAAGTGGGGGAGACGGCTACGGAATATGCCAACTTTCGCATGGTGACCACTACGGGCGTTGCTCCGGGGGTGCTCTATAGGTCGAGCAACCCGCTCAACTGCGTGAAGAATGCCAAACGTTACGCCGTGGCCGACAGTCTGGCGCGCGTGGTGGGTATCAAGACGGAAATCGACCTGGCTGATACCCCCGAAGAGGTGGCAAAATATATGGCCATGGACGGTTACGCATCCAGCTACTGTCCGGCCCTTTTCAATGCCGGCAACACCATAGCCTGCGGCATGATGGCCAACAGCTTCAACGACGATTTCAAGACCCGCATGGGAGGGGCTGCCAAGTTTATGCTGACGCACGAGCCTCCTTACCTCCTTCACTGCAACGAGGGGAAGGACCGTTGCGGCTTCGTATCCATGCTGCTCGAAGCCTTGGCAGGAGCCGGGGTGGAGGAGTTGCGTCGCGACTATATGGTGACGTTGCTCAACTTCTACAAGATTGAAGACATGGGCGAATCGTACCAGATGCGTCAGAGGCTATCCATCGACCGCATGATTTGGCTATTGTGTAACGAGGAATCGCTGGAGAACTACGTCGCCATCAGCTGGGATGATACGGATGTCACCGCCATCGACTGGGATGAATTGGGGCTCTTTGGCTCACCAACCGGCGGATTCCAAGGCGTGCAGTTGCAGGCCGCAGCCAAGAAATACCTCAAGGAGTGTGGTCTGAGTGACGAGGAGTGCGAGGCACTGCGCCTTCGTTTGACTACGGGAGACTAAAAGGAAAGAAGAAGATGAAGAAAACAGTTATGTTGACCTTGGCGATGCTCGGCGCGGTGGTGTTGGGCTTTTTTGCGTCGTCGTGCAACGATGGACGGGAAACGGTTGAAGAGAACGGACTTTGTTGGGCGGACACTACGCTATGGTATGAGGGCGGTGAGAGGTTGAGCCACATCGACGAGACACAACCGGACGTGTTCTATCTGCTACCCACTTGCGTGTCGGCTTGGCAGGACGAGCAGGGCGAGACGCACTACAACGCCGACCCTACACTGGAGGACCATCGCACGGCATGGGCATTGTCAGCTGAGCTGGCTGACACTATTTTCGCCACTCGGGCAAACCTCTTTCTCCCGTACTATCGTCAAGCCACCTTTGGCGCCTTGGAGGGCGAGAATTCCGTGGCAGCTTACGGCGTGGCTACAGCCGATGTGCTTGCGGCCTTCGACTATTATCTGGAACATTACAACAACGGACGCCCCTTCGTCTTGGCCGGCTACAGTCAGGGCGGCCTCTTGGTGAAGGAGGTGCTGAAGCATATCAGCGACGCGGTCTATAATCGCCTTGTGGCAGCTTATGTCGTGGGCTACGGCGTGACGGCAGCCGATACCATTAGCTCGCACATCCGTTTGGCGCAGGACTCTTGCTCCTGTGGGGTGACAGTGAACTTCAACAGCGTGACCACCCCCGAGGCGCAGTGCCGTCTGCTTTGCCAAGATAATATCGGATGCATCAACCCTGTGTCGTGGACCACTACAGAGGCTCCTGCCACACTCTTTGCGGCAGGCCAAGAG
>CAVGKO010000165.1:0-3788 GCA_963629885.1 Anaerobutyricum sp. | reverse complement strand
AAATACACGGAAGCAATAGCTGATTACAACAAAGGATTGGAATTTAAGCCCGAAGACCGGCAGATGCTTATCAATAAGGCGGTGGCCAATATACAGAGGAAAAACTACGATGAGGCAGAAAAAACCTTTGATGAACTTATGCGGGTGTACCCGAAATATTCAATGGTCTATCTGACTCGTGGTGCCATGTATAGTGAGAAGGGCGATACGCTGAAGGCTTTGGCTGACTACAATAAGGCTATTGAGATTGACCCATATTATGCTCCCTCGTATGGCAATCGTGCCATTTTGCTCTATCAAATCAATGAGTTGGACAGTGCATTGGCAGATTTGAATGAGGCAATCCATTTGAACACTCGTGAAGCAGGTTATTACATAAATCGTGGTTTGGTGCGCTATCAGAAGAACGACCTCCGTGGGGCGATGAGCGATTACGACCAGGTCATCAGTATGGATAAAGATAATCTGATAGCCCGTTTCAACCGAGGATTGCTCCGCTACCAAGTGGGCGACAACAACCGGGCCATTGAAGACTTCGACGTGGTTCTTCAAATAGAACCGGATAACTATATGGCTTATTACAACCGTGCTCTTCTGCGTCAGGAAACAGGCGATTACCGGGGGGCAGTGAGCGATTTCGATGTTGTTCTAAAACAATACCCCAACTTCACTCCGGGCTACTACAGCCGTTCGGAAGCAAAGCGGAAGCTGAACGACCAAGCGGGTGCGGACCGTGATTATTGGACTGCCATTGAGCAAGAGAAAGGTACCCAAAAGGGAACGTCTTCACATCAGACTTCGGGCGCTCAGACCACGGGAAGTGGTGCTGGGGAAGAAAACACACGTGAAAAATCGGATAAGAATATCAGTAAGTTCAACCGTTTGGTTGTGTATGACAAGGAGGAAGAACGCAGGAATAAATACCAAAGCGATGTTCGTGGACGAGTGCAAGACCGTAACGTGCGCGTGGACCTTGAGCCCCAATTTGTCTTGACCTATTACGAGAAGATAGACCAGGTGAAGAAATTGGTCTATTATGACAAAATGGTTGAAGAATATAATGCCCGTATGGTTCTTGCGCGTAAGTTGCGTATCACAAACGAAGAAGCGGCTCTTACCGAAGACCAGGTTTCGTTACATTTTGCTTCCATTGACGAATTCTCTTCAAAGATAGAGGCCCAGCCCGGTAATGCGGATGCGTGGTTCGGCCGTGCCATTGACTATATGTTGGTACAGGATTTCTCTGAAGCCATCAAAGATTTCAATAAGGTAGTGGAACTCGACCCGACATACATAATGGCTTATTTCAATCGTGCAGTGGTGCGCTACAAGCAGTTGATTTATGATATGTCGCAGGTGACTTCTGCCGATGAACAAACGATGCCGGTGGGCAGTATGAATTTCAAGATGGGGCAGGGCGCGCCCAAAGTTTCCATGTCGGATGCGGTCTCTGCCGGCGTAAATGATAAGAAGAGAGCTTATGAGCATGAAATGATAACTCGCGATTATGATACGGTTATACGCTTGAATCCCAATTTTGTGTATGCCTACTTCAATCGTGGAAACTTGCGCTGTGTGCAACGCGATTTCAGAGCTGCCATACAGGACTACGATGAAGCAATAAAACGCGATTCTGATTTTGCAGAAGCATATTTCAACCGGGGATTGGCGTATTTGTCATTGGGAAATGCCAACCAAGGTCTTTCCGACCTTAGTAAAGCCGGTGAGTTGGGTATCATTAATGCTTACAGTATCATCAAGCGTATGACAAACGATTGACGAAGGATATAAATTATATTTTGAGAACAAAACATATTCTAAATCTTAGAATATCGTTTTACAAAAAAAGAACACTAATTTTGCATTTCGATTGTAGCAAATATAATAGAGGATAAACTATGATAAAGATTACATTTCCGGATAATTCTGTAAGAGAATATGCTGAAGGAATTACAGCTATGCAGATTGCAGAAAGTATCAGTCCCCGTTTGGCTCAGGAAGTTTTGGTAGCAAATGTAAACGGAGAGACTTGGGATCTCACTCGCCCCATCATGGAGGATGCTTCTGTGAAACTTTTGAAATGGGATGACGAGGAAGGTAAGCATGCTTTTTGGCATTCAAGTGCCCATTTGATGGCAGAGGCTCTGCAAGAGCTTTACCCCGGTATTAAGTTTGGTATCGGTCCGGCTATCGAGAATGGATTTTACTATGATGTAGATCCAGGTGAGGTCACAATCAAGGAAGGTGATTTCGCTGCTATTGAGGCAAAGATGCTTGAGTTGGTAGCCAAGAAAGAAGAAATCAAACGTCAGGATATTTCTAAAGCAGATGCTTTGAAAATGTTTGGCGATAGAGGTGAGGAATACAAGGTGGAACTAATCAGTGAACTGGAAGACGGTAAGATTACTACCTATACACAGGGCTCTTTTACTGATTTGTGCCGCGGTCCGCATCTTCCCAACACTTCATATCTGAAAGCCGTTAAGATTTTGAGTGTGGCTGGAGCTTATTGGCGTGGTGATGAGAACAGGAAACAGTTGGTTCGTTTGTATGGTATCACTTTCCCAAAAAAGAAGATGTTGGACGAATATCTGGCATTGTTGGAAGAAGCCAAGAAGCGTGACCACCGTAAGATTGGTAAGGAGCTGGAGTTGTTTACCTTCTCTGCAGCAGTAGGTGCCGGTCTGCCTTTGTGGTTGCCTCGTGGTACTCAGCTGAGATTGAAACTTGAAGATTTCTTGAAACGTATTCAGAAGAAATATGGCTATCAGCAGGTGATGACTCCGCATATCGGAGGAAAACAATTGTATGTTACTTCCGGTCACTATGCAAAGTATGGTAAGGATTCGTTTCAGCCGATTCATACACCTCAGGAAGGTGAAGAATTCTTGTTGAAACCGATGAACTGTCCTCATCACTGTGAGATATTTAAGGCTTTTCCTCGTTCGTATAAAGATTTGCCACTGCGTTTTGCGGAGTTTGGTACTGTCTATCGTTACGAGCAAAGTGGTGAATTGCACGGCTTGACAAGGGTTCGTGGATTTACGCAGGATGACGCTCACCTCTTCTGTCGTCCCGACCAGCTGAAAGACGAATTCCTAAAAGTAATGGATATTATCTTTATCATCTTTAAGGCTTTGGATTTTGAGAACTTCGAGGCTCAGATTTCTTTGCGTGATAAGGTGAACAGAGATAAGTATATCGGTTCGGAGGAAAACTGGGAAAAGGCTGAAACTGCAATTATAGAAGCTTGCCAGGAGAAAGGCTTGAAGGCAAAGATTGAATATGGTGAAGCTGCATTCTACGGTCCGAAGCTCGATTTTATGGTAAAAGACGCAATTGGTCGCCGTTGGCAGTTGGGAACAATTCAGGTAGACTATAATCTGCCGGAACGTTTTGAATTGGAATATACGGGTGAAGATAATAAGAAACATCGTCCCGTAATGATTCACCGTGCGCCGTTTGGTTCTATGGAACGTTTTGTGGCTGTTTTGATAGAACACACGGGCGGTAAGTTCCCGTTGTGGTTGACTCCGGATCAAGTGTGCGTATTGCCTATCAGTGAGAAATTCAATGATTATGCTTGGTCGGTTGCTCATCAGTTGGAAGACCAAGACATTCGTGTACTGGTGGACGATAGAAACGAGAAGGTAGGTCGCAAGATTCGCGATAACGAATTGAAACGTATTCCTTATATGCTTATTGTTGGAGAGAAAGAGGCTGAAAACAATGAGGTTTCTGTAAGAAAACAAGGCGAAGGGGATAAAGGTTCGATGGGAATTGCTACC
>CAVGKO010000164.1:0-3819 GCA_963629885.1 Anaerobutyricum sp. | reverse complement strand
GGGGAGCCCCCGAAAACAAGAAAAGTACTTTTCCAGCATCAGGGAAGCCCCCGCAAACAAGAAAAGTACTTTTCCAGCATCAGGGGAGCCCCCGCAAACAAGAAAAGTGCTTTTCTATCGTCAGGGGAGCCCCCGGGGACTAGAAAAGCACTTTTCTTGTTCATGGCGGACGTGAAAGCCGCCTTCTTTTTATCCGTCTATTCTTCGAAGCAGCCGTTCTCAACGCTCCAGTCGTTGCCGAAGAAGCCCGAGACTTTCACTCCGCGAATACCGTCCTTCAGTATATCCACACCGAAAATCAGCAAGTCCGGGTATCCGGTGATGCCCGAGATATAGTCGTTGGGATAGGTGGCCTTCATGCCTTCGATGCCTGTTCCGGCTACAACGCCCACGCTGGCTGTGGGGCTGTCGGGACGAGGATAAACGAAATATATTCCGAGGTCTTGACCCTTCATCACTTTACTGCCCATACGAATCTCGCCTTTCATGACCTGCACCGGGGCATTCTTAAGGAGCTTGTTCCACGCCTTGTTGTTCGAGGCATTGCCATAGATAACAACGTTGCGGTCTGCATAAGCCGAGGGGTTGAAGTCCTTGTCGGCAACAACGTCGATGGAGCTGTTTGCCCTATAGAGGAAAGTCTCCGCGTCGAAGCGAGCCTTGTTGCGATACCATTCGTTTTCTTCCTTGCTACCTCCCGTGGCATATACAAACACCACGCGATGGTCGAATGCCTGCTTGAAACCACCATAGCGGGCAGGATATTTTTCTGTCACAGGGATGGCGTCTGTCAGCGCCCACTTGCCTGAGGTTTTCTTCAGCACTGCCGGCTTAGTGCCGTCTGCCGTGATTGTTTCGCCATCAATGGTGATGCTTGCCTTCTGATGCTTCAGTGCCGGAAGGTCGATAGTCAGAGAGGCGACGTTGGAGGTTGTACCCGTAACGCCATTGTCGGTCTGCTTGAAAAATACCGTGGAGAATGAATACGCCGTGTCCTGCTGATTTACCGTCAACCAATAGTCCTTAGCCGTGATGGCGGGAGAAGCCGTGTGGAACTCTATCTGCTTCACGTCGCCCGAGGCAGGCACTTTATGCCAACGGAAATAGTCGAAGATAGGTTTCCAGTCAACACTCTCGTTGCTATACCAGTGGGCACCGCCCGGATATTCGTAGTAGCAGAAGTCGGGATGGAACGTACCAAGATACTCTCGCATCTGACGCACCTGCTGGATGGGAACAACATCGTCGGAATCACCGTGAAGAATATATACACCCGACTGAAGGTAGTTCTTCATCAGGTTCAATGTTCTGCCGGCATTGGCTGCCCGGCATATCATGTCGAAATGCTTCTCGCCCTCGTTGGCTGCATCGGCACCCGGTCGAGAGTAGCGGGCAATATCCGGATAGCTGGCACAAGGAGCAATGGCTGCAAAACGGTCGGGATAGGTGACGCCGAGGAACCATGTGCCGTGTCCACCCATCGAATGCCCCGTAAGATATGTGTGCGCCGGGTCTGTCTTGAACACTTTCTCTGCCTCAGCCAATACCTCCATGGCATCTATGCGGCCCCACTCTTCCCAATTGAAACCATACGGACGGCGGTTGGTTGGGGCAATGATATGTCCCCAATCCTTCGGAGCATATGCACGTGCCTGGTTGCGGGCTTCCACCGACGCTCCGTGGACGGAGAGGAACAGAGCCTGATTGTCGCCCTGCGTGGTGGAGGGGTTGACACTATAATACTGCACGCTCCCGTCGATGTCGCTGATAAATGTGCGCTCGTGCACCATGGTGGCATCTTTCTGTTGAAGCTCAATCTCCACTTGGTCGATTTCCTTGCCGGTTTTGTCCTTGAGAATAATTGTTGCCTTTGTCTTGCCCTTCTTCACCTTCGTGGCAGCCGGGATACGGAACTTCACCTTGCGCACCATCATCGGCATGATATCGTCGGTGGCTATGCCGGCTGTTTCTCCATCTTCCAGCTTACATTCTATATGTAATCCCGAGAGGGCTTTCTCTTGCGCATTAATCACGCGGATGGCGCCCCACTTCTCCTCTCCTTCTCCATTGATGATGTCCGGAAGCGTCATATCCCTCTTGGTAAGCATCACCGGCTTGGAGGGGACAATCAGCTTGGCGGCAACCCTGCCAAAACGGCCGTGAGTAAAGACAAACTCGTTGTTTCCCTTCTGCATCCGGAACGGAATCAGGGTATATGCAAAATCGTAGTGGTCGCCCTCGTGAGGCATACCGTTGATAAAGGTGCGGGTGTTTCCGGTTGCTTCAAGCAACACAATCTGCGACTTGTCGGCAGTATATTCGGTATACACATATGCACGGCGCAGAGCTTTGGTGGCAAACTTACCGGTGGAATCAGCCTCTATCGGTGCCCAACTCACATCTTCCGGTTCCCTGCCATAGCATGTTGCCTTCAAATCGTTTTCGGAAGGAGCCTTGAACTTACCATTTGCCATCTCCCATCCCAAGCCGTCGGCTGTTGTAAACAAATAACCCGAAGGCGTTGTTACCGGAACGAAATAGCCTTTGTTGAAGGTATGAAGCACCACTCCTTCATCCACTCTCTCCACTCTTTCCTTCCCAAAATACTCAACAACATTGCCTGTTGTCTGCTGCTGTGCCGCCAAAGGACTTGCCCCCAGCGCAAAACATGTAACCATCGTTACACATACATTTTTCGTCTTCATCATATCAGTAGTTTATTGATTTTCTTATGCAATGCTTGCAAAATTACAGGAAACTATTCTTTTTGCCTAATGCCCACAATGCCATAGGCGCACAAAAAAAGAGAACCACCTCTTGGGTAATCCTCTTAACTTAGAGCGGAAGACGGGGCTCAAACCCGCGACCCTCAGCTTGGAAGGCTAATGCTCTATCAACTGAGCTACTTCCGCAATATCAATCGCTCTTTAGATAGTGGGCAGTGATGGATTCGAACCACCGAAGTCGAAAGACAGCTGAGTTACAGTCAGCCCCATTTGGCCACTCTGGTAACTGCCCTACTATTTCTGATTGCGGTGCGAAGGTACAATTGTTTTTAAAACCGACAAAAGTTTACGCAGAAAAATGTGCCATTTTTAATGCGGTCACCGCTGCTTCATCCCCTTTGTTGCCGTACCTGCCGCCTGCGCGGTCTTCCGATTGCTGCATGTTATCTGTTGTCAACATACCGAAAATGAAAGGTATATCATACATCAGATTCAATTCGGTAATACCTTGGGTAACGCCCGAACAGACATAATCGAAATGAGGCGTATCACCTCTCACCACGCAGCCCAAAACGATTACGGCATCCACATCTTTGGTCTCAGCCATGCGTTTGGCTCCGAAAGTCAGTTCAAAACTACCCGGCACCCGCTTTACATATATGTTCTCCGGCTTTACGCCATGTCTCTCCAGGGTGTTGCATGCGCCCTCAAGCAGTTTCTCCGTGATATGCTTGTTCCACTCTGCGACAACAATGCCGAAAGTCTTTTCCGCCCCACTGGGAACACTGTCGAAGTCGTAGTCTGATAAATTCTGATAAGCTGTAGCCATGATTTTGTATTTAAAAACAAGAGGATGTCTCACAGAAGGCATCCTCTTATATTATCTTGTGATATAAGAATTCAATTACTTGGCAGCAGAAGCACGGGCAATATATTTGTCGATATCGGCAGCTTCCGTTGAGTTGTAATACTTCTCCTTTATGGTTGTGTATGCCTTAACAGCATCGTCATACTGCTTTAGGTTTTCGTAAGCAATACCGGCTTTCTTGAGGTATACCGGACTTATCACTATGTTGTCGGCCTTCTTGGCTGC
>CAVGKO010000163.1:0-3847 GCA_963629885.1 Anaerobutyricum sp. | reverse complement strand
CGACGCTGCTTCCTTATGTTTCATAACGAGTAAGGATTTTATGGTTGCCACATCCGTCTTGATTGTCTGTATATTCCCCTTGATACTGTCTATATCCCTGCTATGAGATTCACATGCAGCACCGCTGGTCCGTTTGTCCACTTCTTCTATGCGATGAGAGAATCTCCCAACGCCGAAAGCCTTATTGACAATAAACCAAACACCGCCAAGCACCGCAGCAACAATCCCTACGCCCGTTCCTATCATTTCCAATACAGTCATAGCCATCTACTCCTTGTTTTTTGGGGGAAATACGCCACAAATATAACAAAAAACTCCGCAAAGCATCTTCTCTGCCTCACAGACTTTTTTCAACCATAGATATTTGTTGGTTGAACCCGATAAAAGCTCGCGTAGGCTGTCTTGCCCGGAAACTTGTTGCGGACTAAATCAAGGGAGAAATAGATTGTGAAATCTTTACGAAAATCCTATTTATCTTTGTGCGCTCAACATTATATATATATGTATATAGACCAAGAAGACATTCTGAAACATATCTCGTCGAAGCCTTTTAGAATCATCTCCGAGGCGGCAGACGAGTTGGGCGTAGAGGCATACGTCATAGGCGGCTACGTCAGAGACATTTTTCTTTACCGTCCGTCGAAAGACATCGACGTTGTTGCCGTTGGCAGCGGCATCGAACTGGCAAAAGCCGTTGCAGGCAAGCTGGGGAAAAGAGCCCGTTTGTCTGTTTTCAAAAACTTCGGGACGGCACAGGTGAAGTCCGGCAACATAGAGATTGAGTTTGTAGGTGCACGCAAAGAGTCGTATAGCCACGACAGCAGGAAGCCCATCGTGGAGAACGGCACGCTGGAAGACGACCAAAACCGACGCGACTTCACAATCAACGCCCTGGCCCTTTGTCTCAACAAAGACCGCTACGGCGAATTGGTTGACCCCTTCAATGGACTCGACGATATGGAGGACCTCACCATCCGCACACCTCTTGACCCGGATATAACCTTTAGCGACGACCCTCTGCGCATGATGCGTGCCATACGTTTTGCATCCCAACTGGGGTTCTTTATCCATCCCGACACGTTTGATGCCATTGAACGCAACAAGGAACGCATATCCATCATCTCCAAAGAACGGATTATAGATGAGCTGAACAAAATACTCCTTTCCCCCAAGCCGTCCATCGGATTCGAGCTGTTGGACAAATGCGGATTGCTGCCTATTATCTTCCCCGAGCTATGTGCGCTGAAAGGAGTGGAGACAAAAGAAGGCATCGGACATAAAGACAACTTTGCCCATACACTGATGGTGCTCGACAGGCTGAGCAAGACATCAGACAACCTATGGCTTCGTTGGAGCGCAGTGTTTCACGATATAGGCAAGCCTGCTACCAAACATTTTGACCCCCGCCTTGGATGGACGTTCCACAACCACAACCTCGTAGGGGAACGTATGCTGCCCGGTATCTTCCGCCGCATGAAACTGCCGATGAACGAAAAGATGAAATACGTGCAGAAGATGGTAATGCTCCACATGCGACCTATTGCCTTGGCAGACGACGAAGTGACCGACTCTGCCATCCGCCGTTTGCTTTTCGACGCCGGCGACGACATCGACGACTTGATGAAGCTATGTGAGGCAGATATCACAAGCAAAAATCCGGAAAAGGTCCGTCGTTTTCTCAACAACTTCCGCCTTGTTCGCGAGAAGCTGGCAGAAATAGAGGAGAAAGACCGCATACGCAACTTCCAGCCGCCCGTTTCAGGCGAGGAGATTATGAAGACGTTTGCCCTCACTCCTTCCCGTCCGGTTGGCGTATTGAAGGAAGCTATAAAGAACGCCATCCTCGACGGAGTGATACCCAACGAGTACGAGGCAGCCCGAGAGTTTATGTTGCAGAAGGCAGAAAAGATGGGACTTAAACCCGCAGCAGAGTAAGCACGCGAAGAGACAATTAAAAAATCTTCGCTTTTGTATGAATTAAATAAGCCCTATCTTTAGGGTCTCAATTCTAATTGTAAAAACGAGACATATCATGAAAGACAGAAAATTAAGAATGGGTATGGTAGGCGGCGGAATCAACGCCTTTATCGGTGCAATCCATCGCTGCGCAGCCTTTATGGACAATCAGATTGAATTAGTATGCGGATGTTTTAGCTCGAACCCCGAAATCTCCAAACAATCCGGGCGTTCTTATTTCTTACCCGAAGACCGTGTCTATGGCACGTATCAGGAAATGTTTGAGCACGAAATGACTTTGCCGGAAGGCGAACGCATGGATTTCGTGACCATCGTGACTCCCAACCGTTGGCATTTCGAGCCTGCCATGATGGCGTTGGAAAGAGGTTTCCACGTGGTTGTGGACAAGCCCATGACCTTCTCCCTGGAAGAAGCCAAGCAACTTCAGAAAAAAGTGGAAGAGACAGGTCTGATTCTGGCTCTTACTCATGTATACTCAGCCTATCCGGCAGTTAAAGAAGCAAAGGCCCGTATTGCCCGAGGCGATTTGGGTAAGCTCCGCCGTATATATGTGGAATATGTTCAAGGATGGCTTTCCGACCGTATTGAGCTCCTGGGCGGCAACAATGCCGGATGGCGTACCGACCCGAAACGTTCGGGCAAGGCCGGTTGCATAGGAGACATCGGTACGCATGCTTGGCATCTGAGTGAATATATCACCGGATTGAAAGTGCAGGAAATTTGTGCAGATTTGAACACATTTGCTCCCGGTCGTCCTATTGATGACGATGGCGCCGCTTTCCTTCGCTACGAGAATGGTGTGGTTGGTACGCTTATGGCATCTCAGATTGCCGTTGGAGAAGAGAACAACCTCAGCATCCGTATCTATGGCGATAAAGGCGGATTGGAATGGCATCAACAAGAGCCCAACACCCTATATGCTAAATGGACGGACCGTCCAACCGAGGTGATTCGTATGGGGAACAACAATTTCATTGGCGAACATGCCCTGCACAATTCCCGTACACCGGGTGGTCATCCGGAAGGGTTCATTGAGGCATTTGCCAATATCTACAGCAATTTTGCCCATACCCTGAGAAGCATCAAGAACGGGGAAACACCGGCAGAAGAATACTTGGACTTCCCAACTGTTTACGATGGCGTGAGAGGTATGCAGTTCATTGAAACGATGGTGGAAGCCGGCTACAATGAAAACACAAAATGGCAGAAGTGGATTGACTGATGCCTTACAAAAGCAGAACATAACAATATTGAAGAATGCTGTTGTTCCCCAATCGGAGCAACAGCATTTGTTTGAATAACACGAAAGGTCGAGCACAAAGAGAAAAGAGATTGGAAATATAAATTAACTGAAAAAAGCATAATCAATTTATGCATTATGTTAAATCAATTGATTGCGTTTCCTTCGTATTAAGGAAAAGACTACTTTTATTGCCGATTTTTAATAAACACTTAGACTTTTGAAGCGAGTGTAGTTTAACACTAAAAAAAGAAGACTAATCAGCATGAGTTCTAATCGATATTCATCAGACAAGAAGAAGAATAGCTTTTTCAAGGGAAAGACATTCATGCTTCTTTTGGGTGGATTGTGTGGTGCCGGAGTGATGATTCTGGCATATAATGCGTCTGTTTATTTTTCTTCAGACGAATCTTGTATGATGTGCCACGTGCATCCGCATGTGGAAGCCAGTTGGAAACTGTCCAAACACGTGAATAACGGTAGTGGAGTGAAGGTCCATTGCGTTGACTGCCACCTTCCGCCAAAGCACGATACGTGGAATCATTATACAGCAAAAGCAAAATTGGGGTTGACAGACGTTTGGTCTTTTATGACAAAAGACAGTGCTGATTTTGATTGGAACTCAAAATC
>CAVGKO010000162.1:0-3849 GCA_963629885.1 Anaerobutyricum sp. | reverse complement strand
CTTGAAAACTATGTATTGAAGGAGGGAGCTCTTTCATGGCTGGGCGAAGGGTTCAAGGATGTCAACTTGAGTTTCTTGGCGTTTATCCTCTTTATTGCAATCATTGCTTCGTTCACCCAGTTGGTGGAGATGGTGGTCGAGAAGTTTGCTCCGGCATTGTATGCTTCTTTGGGTATCTTCTTGCCGCTTATCGCTGTGAACTGTGCAATCATGGGTGGTTCTCTGTTTATGCAGCAAAGAGCATTCCCCAATGTAGGTGTTGCTACTGTATACGGTCTTGGGTCCGGTATCGGTTGGATGCTGGCTATTGTTGGTATGGCTGCTATCCGTGAGAAACTGGCTTATTCTGACATACCAAAGCCTTTGAAGGGTCTGGGTATATCGTTTATCATTACCAGTTTGATGGGTATGGCATTCATGTGCTTCTCGGGACTTAAGATTTAAGTGTTAAACGCATAAAACATTAAACGAAGATGATTATATTAATGTCAAGCGGACTTACTACAATCGTAGCCGGAGCAGTTGTTTTCTTGGTTATTACGCTGCTTCTTGTCGGTTCGCTTTTGTTTGCGAAAGCAAAGTTGGTGCCGTCGGGTAATGTTAAGTTGACGGTTAATGGAGAGAAAGAAATCGATACTCCGATGGGCGGAACCCTTTTGGGTGCCCTGCAGTCGGGCGGTGTATTCCTGTCTTCAGCCTGCGGTGGTGGCGGTAAATGCGGTCAGTGCCGTGCTCAAGTGCTTGAAGGCGGTGGCGAGATACTGCCTACCGAGAAGGGGTTCTTCTCTCGTAAGCAGCAGAAAGACCACTGGCGTTTGGCTTGCCAGACTAAGGTTAAGGAAGATATGAAGGTAAAGGTACCTGAAGAGGTATTGGGCGTGAAGGAATGGGAATGCGAGGTTGTATCAAACAAGAACGTTGCCACCTTCATCAAGGAGTTCATCGTACAGTTGCCTAAAGGCGAGCACATGGACTTTATCCCCGGTTCGTATGCCCAGATTAAGATTCCTACATACGAGATGGATTACGACAAGGATATCGACAAGAGCCTTATTGGTGACGAATACCTGCCCTCATGGCAGAAGTTCGGTCTCTTTGGCTTGAAGTGTAAGAACACCGAGCCTACCATCCGTGCTTACTCTATGGCTAACTATCCTGCCGAGGGTGACCGCTTCATGTTGACGGTTCGTATCGCTACTCCGCCGTTTAAACCGAAACCTCAGGTAGGCTTCCAGGATGTAATGCCGGGTATTGCTTCGTCGTATATCTTCACTCTGAAGCCGGGCGATAAGGTAACGATGAGTGGTCCTTACGGCGATTTCCATCCTATCTTCGACTCTAAGAGAGAGATGATGTGGATTGGTGGTGGTGCAGGTATGGCTCCTCTGCGTGCTCAGATTATGCATATGACCAAGACGCTGAAGACAACCGACCGCAAGATGAACTATTTCTATGGTGCTCGTGCGCTGAATGAGGTGTTCTATCTGAATGACTTCTTGGAGATAGAGAAGGAGTTCCCGAACTTCAAGTTCCATCTGGCACTCGACCGTCCCGACCCTGCTGCCGACGCTGCAGGCGTGAAATACACTCCGGGATTCGTTCATCAGGTGATATACAACACTTATCTGAAAGACCATGAGGCTCCGGAAGATATCGAATACTATATGTGTGGTCCGGGCCCGATGTCGAAGGCTGTGGAAAACATGCTCGACAGTCTGGGTGTACCTATGGAAATGCTCCATTACGATAACTTTGGAGGATAAGAAAACAGCAAACATTTTGTTTGAAATAAGGGGAGAGGCTGCGTCGTTTTGGCGCAGCCTTTCTTATTGGTAAACCCGGCATAAATTCCCTATCTTTGTTTCCGTATAAAAACAATTTCCTAATCCATTCCATATCTTATGAAGATAATCCAGACTGCAATTTCCGCCTTTCTGCTGGCTTCTGCCGCTATGCAGGCCCAACAACAAGACACTGTGTTTGTTGCCAACTACGATATCCATCCCTATAGCTACGAGAACCAAACCGGGAGGATGCGTAGGGTTATCGACGATTGCAAGAAACAGAACGCAAAAGTACTTGTGTTTGAGAAGGGGCGCTACGACTTTTGGCCTGAGGATGCCATTCGCAAGGAATATTTCATCTCCAATACCTCTACGGAGGAAGAATGCCCCTCGAAGGTTAAGACCCTCGGGTTGTTCTTTGAAGATATGCAGGGCCTTACCATTGAAGGCAACGACGCTACGCTGATGTTTCATGGCAAGATGACCATGATAGCTTTTGCGCATAGCGAGCATATGAAATTGCAGAACCTTCATATCGATTTCGAACGTCCGGCAGGCTCTGAGATAACCTATACCAAGGTGGACGAGAACGGAGTGGAGGTGAGGCTGCACCGCGATTCGCGCTATGAGATAGAGAATGGGAGGATTCATCTCTATGGCGAAGGCTGGCGTTCTAACCGTAACCATTGCATAGAGCATGACGTGGAGACCGACCGTTTCTTCTATAGCCAAGGATGGAACACCCTCTCCAAAGCTAATGCTGTGGAGGTGGCTCCGGGCATTGTGCGTTTCAGCACTCCCAAAGACTTCCGCCCCAAGGTGGGCAATACGCTGACGGTGCGCGACATTATCCGCGACCAGGTGGGGATGTTTATCTACGAAAGCCGGGATGTGACATTAGAGAACGTGGAGATGCGCTATATGCATGGACTTGGCATCGTTAGCCAATATACCCGGGATATCACCATGAAGAACGTTATTTGCGCCCCAAGGGAGGGTAGCGGACGCATTCTTGCCTCTTCGGCTGACTTCATGCATTTCTCGGGATGCAGCGGCAAGATAAGCATCTACGGATGCAAGTTTTCCGGAGCGCACGACGACCCCATCAATGTGCACGGCACCAACCTGCGAGCCATGAGAAAGGTGGACAACAGGACTCTGGAGCTACGCTTCATGCATGGTCAGAGCTACGGGTTTAATGCCTTCTTCGAGGGGGATACGGTGGCTTTTGTCAAGGTCTCTACCATGGAAAGGGTTGCCATGGCCAAGGTCACTTCAGTAAAGCGCTTGACTGAACGCACGGTGGAGGTGGCATTCGATGCTCCTATTCCACAAGCCATGGAGCTGGGGTACGACTGCGTGGAGAACATGAGCTGTACGCCCGAAGTGGAGATTCGTAACTGCTACTTTACCCATACCAGCACACGCGGCACACTGATGACAACCCCCAGGAAGGTGGTTATAGCAGACAATACCTACCATAAGACCGGCATGAGTGCCATCCTCATAGAGGGCGATGCAGAAGGATGGTTCGAGTCAGGCCCCGTGAAGGACGTGCTGATAGAGAACAATACCTTCGTGGATTGTGCCTATAACGGTGGCCCCGAGAATGCTGTCATTGCCCTTCATCCCGAGAACAAAGTGGTGGATGCCAATCGCCCAGTGCACCGTAACGTACGTATCATAGGCAATAAGTTCCGGCTTTCCGGAAATCCGGCTCTCTATGCCAAGAGCACAGAGGGGTTGGTGTTCAAAGACAACAAGGTGGAGCAGCTCCCTGGCGCTAATGCCAATAAAAAGGAACTGTTTATCCTTAACGGCTGCAAGAATGTGACAATCAAAGACAACACCCTGCCTCATGCCTTCTCTCTCAAGGATATCCGCTTCGAGAACATGAAAAAGAAAGTCAAGATGCGTTAGGGGGCTTTGGAAAGATATATCCTTTGCCTTCTAAACTCCCGTCTTTTGCCCACGAAAGATATATGTTTTGCGCTTAAAAGTCCCGTCTTTTTTTGGCAAAACCTGCTATAGGTATTGAGATAGGAGCAAAATTTTTATCTCTCTA
>CAVGKO010000161.1:0-3856 GCA_963629885.1 Anaerobutyricum sp. | reverse complement strand
CCATAAGATATCTAAGGAAAGAAACGCTGACCCTCCCCACGGACACACCAAGAGGCTATACCTTGGTTTGCTATAAGGGTCTTCCGCTTGGCTTTGCAAAGCACCTTGGCAACCGCGCCAACAATCTCTATCCTCAGGAATGGAAGATTCGCAGCAGTCACCTCCCCTCAGGGGCTCAGGATTTGTTCCTCAAGTATTCGTAGATGGCAAGCTGCGAGCGCACCTTTTGGGGGTTGTCGTCGCGCTTGAAATTGTTATGCAGGTGTTCGTCGATGTAGCACGCCTTCACGTTGTCGCTAAGCTGTATCTTCAGTATATCAATAACGGTTTGCTTGATGTCAGGCGCCAATATGGGGAAGGCTGTCTCGATGCGGCGACTGAGGTTCCTTCGCATCCAGTCTGCCGACGTGAGGTAGACATCCTCCTCTCCGTCGTTGTAGAAATACCACACGCGGGAATGCTCTAAGAATATATCCACAATGCGCGTCACTCGGATATTCTTGCTGTAGGGCTGGTTGGGCACAAGGCAACAGATGCCCCGCACAATCAAGTCTATCTCCACCCCATTCTCGCCGGCATTATATAGCTCATTAATCATATTCTGGTCGTGCAGCCCGTTCATCTTTAAAACTATCCTGCCCCGTCGGCCCTCCTTCACGTGCTCAATCTCGCGGTGAATCATGCGTGTCAGTTCCGACACCATATTGAAGCGCGCCACAAGGAGATGGCGGAAGGTGGGCTCCGGCAGCTTCCCTTCCAATACGGCAAACACCTTGTTGATATCCGCAATAATCTCTTCGTTGCATGTCAAGAGAGCCATGTCGGAATAGATGCGGGCAGTCTTCTCGTTGAAGTTGCCGGTGCTGAGATAGGCAAAGTCGTGCCTCGGGTTTCCTTCCGAGGAACTCCTGAGGATGACAGCCACCTTGGCATGCACCTTCAGTCCGGGGATACTATATATAATACGTATACCTGCCTTCTCCATTCTCTCGGCAGTGCTCATATTGTTTTCCTCGTCAAAGCGGGCTTTCAGCTCAACAAACACCGTCACCTTCTTGCCGTTCTGCGCGGCGCTCACAAGGGTATTGACCACAGCCGAGTTTTCTGCCACTCTGTATTGCGTTATCTTTATCTCCTCCACCTTGGGGTCGAAGGCTGCCTCCATAAGGAAACGTATAAGGTAGTCGAACGACTGATACGGGAAATGCAGCATGATGTCTTTCTTCTTCACCGCCTTGAACACCGAGCCTTTGTCGTCGAGGTAAGGCACCCTCATGGGCGTGGGGATGGCTTGCTCAAGCTCCTTTCCTCTTGGGTTGGGCAGCTTGGCAAGGTCCTGAAGATTCAAGTAGCGGCCGCCCACCACCAAGTCGTCGGGGGTGATACCAAAAGCCCCGCAGATGAACCTGAGGAAGTCTTCGGGCATAGCCCTGTCGTACATGAAACGGCTGAGGGCACCAATCTTGCGCTTCTTCACCTTCTTGCGTATGCTCTCCACTATGTTGCCTTTCTCGTCGTCGAGGTAGATATCGGCATCGCGCGATATCTTGATGCTGTAACAGCTGTCGATATCGTATCCCGGGAACACATTGGCAAGGTTTGCACGGATGATATCGTCGATAAACATGATATAGAACTTCCCCTCGTGCTCCGGCAGCTCAATGAAGCGGGGCACCTTTGAGTAGGGTATCTTCATCAGGGCATAATGATAGATGGGTGCGCCCTCGGCATCCTTCTTATGGCTGTTCTTCTTCGTCATGCGAATCACGAGGTAGAGACGGCGGTCGCGGATAAAGGTGCGGATATCACCCGCCTGAATCATCACCGGCGAAAGGAAGGGGAAGACTTCCTCGTTGAAGAAGTTGTGCACAAACTCCTCGTGGAAAGGCTCGGGATTGCCGCCTTGATAGAGATAGATATTCTGACGATTGAGCTCCGGGAGCACCTTTTCGGAAAAGATACGATAATACTCCCTCTGCTGGCGGTTCACCTCGTTGGTTATCTCGGTGAGCACCCTCTCTGCCTCGGCATCGCTCTCTTCCGAGAAGTTCTTCTTCATGATGACCCCGCGGTGTTCAGCCACGCGTATCTCGTAGAACTCTTCGAGGTTTGACGAATAGATGGAGAGAAATTTTATCCTCTCGTATATCGGCAGTGTGTCGTCTTCGGCTTCCAGCAGCACGCGATAGTTGAACGAAAGCCAACTTATGTCGCGTTTAAAGTACCTGTATGTGTTTTCCATCGCATTTTGTATTCTTGGTTGCGGTAAATGTAGACAGTTTTTACCACAAAAAGAAATTCACCCCTTCTCGTCATAGGTGTTTTGGTTACCTTTGTGCGGAAAGCCGCGAGACACTGCTCCTGCGGCATCATGGAACAAAAGAAAAGAGATTATCAAGATGAACAAGACAGCAAATTCAATACTCGACCTGATAGGCAACACGCCTCAGGTGGAGCTACATCGCCTGGCAGCTGAAGCCGGCATAGAGGCACACGTAGTGGCCAAAGTGGAATCGTTTAACCCCGCCGGCAGCGTGAAAGACCGCGTGGCACTTGCCATGGTGGAAGATGCAGAGAGCAGCGGAGTGCTGAAGCCCGGGGCAACAATCATTGAGCCCACAAGCGGCAACACAGGTGTAGGTCTGGCATTGGTGTGTGCGCTCAAGGGCTATCACCTTGTGCTCACCATGCCCGAGACGATGAGCATGGAGCGCCGCAGGTTGGTGGCAGCCTTTGGTGCCGAGGTGGTGCTCACACGCGGCGAGGAAGGCATGAAAGGTGCCATAGCCAAAGCCGAAGCCATGAGGGATGAGACGCCGGGGGCAGTTATATTAGGACAGTTCAGCAACCCTGCCAACCCCATGAAACATTACGCCACGACAGCCGAAGAGCTTTGGCGCGACAACGACGGACAGGTGGATGCCTTCGTTGCCGGAGCAGGCACGGGAGGCACGGTGAGTGGCACGGGACGAAGACTGAAGGAGCTCAACCCCAACGTGAGGATTATTGCCGTGGAGCCTGCCACATCTGCCGTGCTCTCGGGAGGGAAGCCCGGTGCACACCGCATACAAGGCATGGGCGCAGGCTTTGTGCCCGAATGCTACGACGCCTCTGTGGTGGACGAGGTTATTCCCGTGAGTGATGAGAATGCCATTGGCACGGCGCGTCTCTTGGCTCAGAAGGAAGGCATCCTTGCCGGCATATCGTCGGGGGCAGCAACCTACGCCGCACTGCAGGTAGCCGGGCGCGAGGAGATGAAGAATAAGAGGGTGGTTGTATTATTGCCCGACACCGGCGAACGCTACCTCTCAACTATACTGTATGCCTACGACGAATATAAAACCAACGTAAAACTATGATACCCGAGATACGCAACATAGCCGTTCGGCTGGCACAGCCGGACGAGCACATACCCACCATAGCCATGGCTGCCGTGGATGGCAACGAGCTGAGAGGGATGGTCCATCTGTTTCGCTCGGTAGTGTTCGACGGATACTTCAACACCGACCCTTTGGTGGAGAACCTCACCCAGTTGGCTGTTATTGTGGCACGGCAGTCGGCACGCGCATGCCGCATGCTGCCCTTTGAGGATGTCAAGGATGCCGACGCCTTTGGCTCGGAGACAGCCTCCTTACTGCTGCAGAAGATTCCCGAGCTGCGTCGGCGGCTGGGGACAGATGTGCTGGAGGTGTTCAACAACGACCCGGCAGCCAAGAGCCTCCAGGAGGTCATCCTCTGCTATCCCGCCATCACAGCCATCACCCACTACCGCCTGGCACACGAGCTCTTTCTCCTTCACGTGCCCATACTGCCGCGCCTCATCACCGAGATGGCACACTCCATAACGGGTATCGAC
>CAVGKO010000160.1:1403-3880 GCA_963629885.1 Anaerobutyricum sp. | reverse complement strand
CTAAGGTAGTTGGTGGTTTGGGTATCACTATGATGTACAAACATTTTGCTTTGGATATCATGACCGACTTCCGTATGGGTGGTTACATCGCCAACGACTGCTTCCGTTACACAATGACAACCGGTGTTAACCCGGGTACAGAAAATCGTGAAGGCGAAGGCTTCTATCCTTACACTTATAAGAATGGTTACACAGCCAACACAGGTATCATCCTCGACGGTGTTGTTGACGATGGTAACGGTGGATGGAAAGAGAACGACAAGGTGATTGCTTACGAAGACTATATTTCTTCTTGCAACGCTTGGGGTACTTCTCCGGGTACACCGAACTCCTACTATCAGTTCTTCAAGAACAACTGGTGGAAGCTTCGTGAGATTTCTCTCTCTTATACATTCGCACACGAGTTGATAAAGCATGCCGCTCTTAAGAACCTTACTTTGTCGGTATTCGGACGTAACTTGTTCTACTTCTACAAGACTATCGACAACTACGATCCTGAGACAAGTAATGGTACTGACTGGAAGAGCCAGTTGTGTATCGGTGGTTCCGCATCTCCGACGCGTTCGGTTGGTGTTTCTTTGCGCGCAACATTTTAATCACAACAAAACAAAAACGTGAAACAATGAAAAAAATATTTCTATATACAGTTTTGCTGGCTGTCATAGCTGCATTCAGCGGATGTAGTGAGGAAGATTTCGACAGCAAGTACAAAGACCCCTCAAAGGTCTCTGATGTGACACTGGATAAATTGATGCCGGGGTGTCTGTTGCGAGCTAACAACTGGGCATGCTCCACCTACGGTCGTTATTTCGGATATGACCCACAGCAGATGGGTAAATTCGCCAACTCTCTTGGATTTACTTTGGAAAGTAGTATCTACTACGATGACGAGTATGAAGACTACGGACAGCCATACGAAAGCTATCCTTCGATGGTAACCGACTATAAGAAGATGGTGGAAGTGTTTGAAGCTCTTCCTGAAGATGAGAAACCGGCAAACAGGGGTTATCTGTTGGCTGCCGAGACTCACCTGTATGGTATGATGATTTTCATCCTGAGCGAATACAACGATATTCCTTATAGCGAGATTGGTCAGGTTGCTCTTACGGGTGACATCTCCTACTCTTCTCCTCACTTCGAAGACGGACAGGCTCTCTTTGAGATGATTCTCGACCGCCTTGGCGAACTTAACAACGAATTTGCTACGATTGAAAAGCCGTCTGCATTCGCAGGTCAGGACTTCATCAACAAGGGTGACCTTATGAAATGGCGTCGTTATGTCAACTCTCTCCGTTTGCGTGCTGCACTGCGTGTATCCACTCAAGGTCCGTTGGCTTCGAAAGGTCAGGCTATCATAAAGGAAATCCTGGACGGTGGTTATCCTATTGTTGAGGACATCGAGCAGAACATCCAGATTGCACGTCAAACTTCCGGTCCGTTGAACATCGAAGGTGGTGTAGGTTTCGACTGGCATAACCTCCAGACTGGTAGTGCTGAGATGATTGACCGTATGCAGAAAGCCGGCGACGGTGGTGTATGGGTAGAAGGACAAGACGACCCGCGTCTGCCTATCATGTATTGTATGGCAACAGCCAATGGCGAGCAACCTACCGACGACCCGAGCCAAGTTAAGGTTGGTAACCCGTTGAAGACAGGTGTTGCTCTCCCGAGCGTATTCCGTGGTGCTTCTGCAAATACTGACTACGACACATTCCAGGATATGTTCTTTACACGTCTGAACCGTGGTTATTATTCACGTGTACGTCGTAATGGTTTCTTCTGGCGTAATGGTAATTGGGATCATCAGATTGTTTCTTCTTTCGAAATGTGGTTCATCAAAGCTGAAGCTTACCAGCGTGGTTGGGCAACAGGTGATGCCAAGGCTGCTTTCAAGGAAGGTATCCGTCAGTCCATCAACTTCATGTTCAAGTATCAGAACAACCGTTCTATTACGGAAGCTGACAACGGTGATAGCGATTATCTGAATGGTGCACAGCAGCGCTATGTAATCAATCCGGACCAGAGCATCTACAACGACGCTTGGATTGATGCATTCGGCGAAGCACGTTGGACAACTCATATCAACGGTACTCCTTATGCAGGTGGTAGCCTTGAAGCTATCCTGGAGCAGAAATGGATTGCATACAGCTATCTCTACTGCGGTGAGCAATGGCACGACTTGCGTCGTACGGGATATCCTCGTATGTATTACGCACGAGACCGAGACGTAACGGCTATCGTACCTTATCCTTGTAACCGTCTGCGCTACATCGCCAAAGAACGTAACTACAATGTAAACTTCGAGAGTGAAGTTGGTTCATGCGACAACTACTCTGATGTATTGTTCTGGGCTTTGGAAGACTGGCACGATGGTCCATCTTGGACTAAACCGGAATAAGTATTTCCATAAAGAAATATAATAACCCGGGGTAGGAGGAGAACGAATTAGTTTTCCTCCTACTTCTTTTTTATACCCC
>CAVGKO010000160.1:0-1393 GCA_963629885.1 Anaerobutyricum sp. | reverse complement strand
CCGCTCAGAAAAGACCAATGTTTTCACCCCATGGGCAAAGCGGATTTTTGCCCATGGGTTAGCCCTTTTAGGCAAAAGGGTTAACCGTTTTGCCCAAAAGGGTTAACCCTTTCGATTTTTCCCGCTATAGCAAGAGCCGTATCCTTAGGCTTTGTTTTTGCAAAAAAATGACCTTTGAGAAGAGGACTACAAGTGATACCTTTGCTTTCAAAATAAGTAAGGAGAATGAATATGACTGACCCCCAAGTTGTGATTTGTAATAATCTTGAAGCCGACCTGCAAACATTCTTTGCGTCGTTGAACTACGACAAAGTGTTTGTCCTCACCGATACGAACACCAAAGAGAAGTGCTATCCTTTGATACGCAATGTAGCGACACTTCGTGATGCACCGGTGATAACCGTTGAAGCCGGCGACACCAACAAGAACCTTGACACGCTGTCGAGTATCTGGACACACCTCTCAAACGAAGGGGCTTCGCGTCATTCCGTGCTGGTAAACCTTGGTGGCGGTATGATAACGGATATAGGAGGCTTTGCCGGAGCCACCTTCAAGCGTGGGCTGACAACGGTAAACATCCCCACTACCCTTATGGCATCGGTCGACGCTGCCGTTGGAGGGAAGACGGGTATCAACTTCCGTGGACTAAAGAACGAGATTGGGGCGTTCTATCCTCCCAAGTGCGTGTTCATCGACTGCCGTTTCTTGCAGACTTTGGACCGTGCGAACCTTCTCTCGGGCTATGCGGAGATGATTAAACACGCATTAATCAGTTCCACGGATGCCTATAACGCCATTCTGAGATTCGACCCCGACATGGAAATAGATTATACAGCCCTTGGAAAGATGGTGGCGCAGTCGGTTGCCGTGAAAGAACGCATTGTGGCTGAAGACCCGAGGGAACAAGGCATACGCAAGGCATTAAACTTTGGCCACACCATTGGCCATGCCTACGAGAGCTTGTCTTTCAAAAAGAACTGCCCGCTATTGCATGGGCACGCAGTGGCTGCCGGTATCATTAGCGAGCTCTATCTCTCGCACACTCTCTCGGGATTCCCGTCAAACCGCCTCAGCCCTGTGGTGAGATATATCAGAGAATATTACCCGCCTTTCGTTTTCGGCTGCAAGGACTACGATGCTTTATACGAACTGATGACCCACGACAAAAAAAACGAGGGAGGAATAATCAACTTTACCCTGCTTTCGGATATTGGCAAAGTGGAAATAAATCAGCAAGTAGCGAAGGAGAGGATATTAGAGTCGCTGGATTTTTATCGAGAAAGTTTTGGTATGTAAAAAGAAAACGTCTACCTTCGCCGCTGCAAAACCAAAGATGAGCGGGGTGTAGCTCAGCCCGGTTAGAGTACGCGTCTGGGGGGCGTGTGGTCGCTGG
>CAVGKO010000159.1:0-3892 GCA_963629885.1 Anaerobutyricum sp. | reverse complement strand
CTTATTGCCTCCCCCCTTAGAGCAACAACGAACTGTCGCCATAACTAAGGAAACGGAAATCGTGACTCATTGCGTAGTTGTAGATACGTTTCCAATCACCCTTCACGAACGCGGATATCAGCAGTAGCAGGGTGCTCTTGGGCTGGTGGAAGTTGGTTACGATGCCCTTCACAAGCTTGAACCTATAGCCGGGGACAATGATGATTTGCGTGGCAGTGACCAAGGTGTCGAGGTGATGCCTATCGAGGTGGTTGAGTATGTTCATTAAGGCTTCCTTCATGCTCAGCCGGTTGTTCTCCTCCTCGTAAGGCATCCATTGGGGCACCACCAGCTCTTCGCCCGAGGCTTCGGGATTGGCTGCTATCTTTACACCTATATAATATAGACTCTCGAGGGTGCGCACCGACGTTGTCCCGACGGCGATGATAGGTCCCGCGTGCTGCATGAGGTGCTCAATGGTGCTGCGGCGGACGGATATATACTCGGTGTGCATCTCATGCCCTTCTATCGTTTCGCTCTTGACGGGCTTGAACGTACCGGCTCCTACATGCAGTGTCAACTCCTCGCGCATAAAGCCTCTCTTGTCGAGTTCCGCCAACACTTCCGGAGTGAAATGAAGTCCCGCCGTTGGGGCAGCCACCGAACCTTTCACCTTTGAATATACGGTCTGATAGGTCTTGAGGTCGCTCTCCTGTGTCTTGCGGTGCAGATACGGCGGTATGGGCAGCTCGCCTGCCGCCTCAAGCACTTCGGCAAAGCTATATCCGCCATCCCAACTGAATCGTATCTTATGTGTCTCGCCATGACTCTCCATCCGGGTGGCAGAGAGTGTAACGTGTTTGTCGCCGATGGTTATGTCGCGCCTCAGGACTGGCTCCTTCCATTTCTTGGCATTCCCCACAAGGCAGGTCCAACAACATGTCTCGGTCTGCTGAAATACCGTCTCATAGTCGTGCGGCTCATTAGGGTCGAGGCAAAACACCTCAATATGTGCCCCCGTTGCGCGTTGAAACAACAGCCTTGCCCGTATGACACGGGTGTTGTTGAACACCATCAGTGCCCCTTCGGGCAGATAGTCCGCAATATGTTTGAAAACGCTTTCGCTCACCTCTCCATCACGGTAGAGCAATAGCTTCGACTCGTCGCGCCGAGGAAGCGGAAACTTGGCAATACGTTCGTCGGGAAGTTCGTAATCGTAGTCGTTTACACTTATCTGTTGAGCTTTTATAGTCATGGCTGTCTTTGTTTTTCTTTCGGGAAGATAATCCTTTCGGACCGGCGCAAAAGTACTATAAATGTGTTGGAATTATATTACTTTTGCGTGTATAACACGAAAGACAAGACGATGAGTACACTTAAAATAGGTGATAAGATTCGCTTCCTGAACACAACAGGTGGCGGCGTTGTGCGCGGTTTTGAAGGGAAAGACCGGGTGATTGTTGAAGATGAAGACGGGTTTGAGGTACCTGCGCTAATCCGTGAATGTGTAGCGGTAGGAGGAGAGGGTGAGATGCAGGTGCATAGCTCCAACCGCCCCAAGGTGCAGCCCGAGCCCGAACCCAAGAAGCCCGAACCCAAGCCTAAGGACGAAGAGCTTCCCATTGAGGAAACACCCGAGGGCGAGAGATTGAACATCTATCTGGCTTATCTGCCCCTTGAGCCGGGTAAGGTGCTTCAGCCCGGTGGCGGCTACGAAGCCTATTTCGTCAACGACAGCAACTACTATCTCTTCTTTAATTATATGAACCGGCAGAACGACAGCTGGACCAGTCGCTACAACGGATTGATTGAGCCGAACACCAAAATCTTCATGGATGAGTTCTATAAGGAAGACCTGAACGAACTGGAACGCATCTGCGTGCAGCTGATTGCCTTCAAGAAAGACAAGCCATATTCGCTGAAGAACGCCATCTCCGTGGAGCTGCGTCTCGATACGGTGAAGTTCTACAAACAGCATTGCTTTACGGAAAACGATTTCTTTGAAGAGGATGCTTTGGTATATCCCATTGTGCGTGGAGATGTGCCGGAACGCGAACTGCTTGTCTCCGCCTCGGACCTGAAGGAGGCAATGTGTCAGAAGGTGCGCGAAGACCGCCACGTGCCGCAAAGGGCGGTTGTAAAGAAGAAAAAAGCCGGTAGCGATGTTGTGGAAGTGGACCTCCACATTGCCGAGCTGCTCGACAACACCAACGGGATGAGCAACGCGGATATGCTGACCTATCAGTTGGACAAGTTCCACGAAGTATTGGCAAAATATGCCGGACATAAAGGTCAGAAGATTGTATTCATCCACGGGAAGGGCGAAGGCGTGCTTCGTAAAGCCATCGAGAAGGAACTGAAGACGCGCTACAAGCAATACTACTACCAAGATGCCTCCTTCCGTGAGTATGGTTTTGGCGCAACATTGGTAACGATTCGTTAGTCCCGCCCGTGCCATGGCAACCGAAATAGAAAGAAAATTCATTGTAAAGGGTGACTTCTCCAAAGATGTGTTCAATTCGCAACGCATCGTGCAGGGTTACCTTAGTTCTTCTCCGGGCCGTACGGTGCGTGTGCGTATCCGTGGCACGAAAGGATATCTCACCATCAAAGGCCCGTCCGACGACAAGGGCCTGAGCCGCCACGAGTTTGAATACGAAATACCACTGGCGGACGCCGAGCAACTACTGAAGCTTTGCGAGCCCGGCGCCATCGACAAGGTCCGTCATCTGGCGCGTGTGGGCACTCATGTTTGGGAGGTGGATGTCTTCCATGGGGCCAACGAAGGCTTGGTTATGGCAGAGATTGAGCTCGCCTCAGAAAACGAGCCCTTCGAAATGCCTGCGTGGGTAGGCGAGGAGGTGAGTGGCGACCGCCGTTACTACAATTCGATGCTCACACATCATCCCTTTACTCTTTGGGAAAAGTAATGTGAACGATAAGACACTAAAAACGGGTGACCTCCCCCCTTAACTTAGGAGACCACCCGCTAACAAAAAGTTCTTATTGATTATTTAATATTTGTCGGATGCCAAGTCGGCCGCTTTCACGTGGAAAACGTAGCCGTTGCGAGCAAAAACCAACTCACCGTCTTCCTTCTTCTTCTCATCAACCAAACGTTGGAAAGCTATATTGGCGCCCTTTACTATATTCTCTTCAAATTGCTTTATCTCTTGCTCACTCATGATTTTCGAGTTTAGTATAAATATCCGAATTAAATATCTCAATCTTGTCTTTCCTGAATCCTTTGGCAATTACTTCCATCGGAGACATGGAATTGTCTGCTATCATCCAGTAGTCACAAATTGGGAGATATAGTTTGAAGAGATTGCGAACGCCCGCACGATATCTGCGGTGGATTGTGCTTTCAGGCACGTTGTGCCCCCCCGCAGCTACTCTCATTTTTACCCGTTCCACTGCCAACTCCGGCGTGTTAAGCCAGAAGTACAACAGCGTTACATAATATCCTTCCCTTTGCGCCTCCCTAATCAAGTTTGCAACCGACCGGGTGGCCAGCGTGGTCTCCATCGCAAAAGTCTCTTTCAATGCTACGAGCTCTTTGATGCGCTTATACATTATGCGGCTTGCTTCCACTGCTACAGCTATATTGCCTGCGTTAAAAGGGGAAAGCCCCTTTGCTATTTCATCGGAGTTCACGAACTCTTTACACTTCAACATCTCCGGGAGAATTGTGAAGGAAGCTGTCGTTTTCCCCGCTCCGTTGCAACCTGCTATAATGTATAAATATGGCACGCTTTGCTACTTTTTGACGGGGCAAATATAGATATTACTTCTATACGTGCTATCGTTTATTTCTCAAAAATCGCAAAAAAGTGCACTTTTTGTACTTGGAATCCACCATTTCGTTGTTTGAGAGAAGCGTTTCGTTGTTTTTTCTCACACTCTCAGAAGG
>CAVGKO010000158.1:0-3895 GCA_963629885.1 Anaerobutyricum sp. | reverse complement strand
CTTTAATCACGTGCATTCACCAGCATAAAATTTTTCTTCCCTACCCGTGAGGAACGGGGCAAATCAAAAGCGCTTCAAAAGTATTCTTTTCATTTTTAGCAGCATTTCATCTACGGCATTTACATGATACGTGTCGTAGGGAGCGATATCCTTCTCTTCTATTTCTTTCGAAGAGGTGTCCACATATTTGTTGATGTATGAGACCATAAACGGGAACATATTGTATTCGAACAACAGTCTGTTTCTCGACTTCCTGAGGGCGGGTAACATATCGCCATAGATGGCATCTGCATTCTCCACTATCGTTCCAATTGTATCAATCGCCCCTTTTATGTCCCGAATATCAATCAGCACAGTTGAATTTTCCGGGAAATAGCGCTTGATGTTTTTACACCCGTAATATATCGGAACTGCGTAGGCCAAGAATGAATCTGCTATTTTCTCCGTCCAGTAGTCGTCTATGCAAGAATTCTCAATGCAAATCGAAAATTTGTACGGCATTAAAGCCTCGGCTTTATCATCAACAGATTTTATTCCTTTCCCATAGAAATCCACATCATTACCAAACTCCGACTGCACTCTTTTCAGAAATTTCATCCGAGCCTTATGCCCCGGAAGGAATGTCCGAGTAGAGGTGATAAACGATATCTTCCCCCTTTTCTCAGGGACATCCATTTGTTCAATCTCATCATAAGAGAAGGACGGACGTTTTTCCCGGAAGTTATAGCCGAAATACCATGGCAGGGCCTGCTGGTCTCTATGATTGTGCGGATGTTTCAATTTATGAGCAGAAATGATATGGTCGAATATATTCAGAAAAGTTTGAGAATAGACCTTCACCATCGGAGGCTCTCCGGATATAAAGAAATACCCCCCCCGCCTGCATTTCAGGCGGAAGTATTGGTCCAAATTTTCGAGAACAAACACAGCATCCCAAACAACATCTTCATGCGAATTGAAAAAGAACTCGCATCCTTCTGCCTTCCATTTGGGCGACAACTGTTTCTCAAACATGTTCTCGCCTCTATATATCACATTGACCTTCATTTCTTCTATATTATACAAATTTCTTCTTCAAACGTTTCCACAGGTCGTGCGCCCAGGTGTATTTTAGGTATTTGGCGAGGATTCCGCCGTTGATTTTGTCTTGGAACCGGCGGCTGCTTTGGAGGATGGCTTGGTTGTAGCCCGTGAAGGGGATGAAGCGGGTCGGGGCCTCGGAGTTGTCAAGCTCCGGCTCTGCCCACCATACCTTCTTGTTGCCGCAGTGCTCCCCCGAGCCGTCGAAGCCCCGGTTTTGGGTCTTCGATTTGACAGGGAAGACGGAGCACATCCCATGCTGAAACATATGATAGTAGACACGCAAGTCGCCTGCCACAATCTCTTTCCGCGAGTCGGCACGCAGAATACCTTTTATATAGAACCCGATGGAGAGAAACTCCTTGTACTTCTTGCGGTCCTTCTTGAGATACGAGTAGCGGTCGAAGTAATCGTGGTTCACAGCCTCCCAGCGGTCTTTCCACGTAGCGAAACCCCAAGGAGAGTTGCAGGGATAGAAATACACATCTTCCGTGTAGTCCTTCGGCATCTCGAAGGGGGCCTTAAAGCCACAGATAGCAAAGATGTTTTTCTGCTCGCTGTAGTAAGAGAGCCCCTCGTTCATGTATCGCAGAAAACTGTCGGAAACAACTATGTCGTCCTCAAGGAAGATGAATGAGCCATAAGTTTGCAGTGCATCTTTCATCGCTAAACCAATCGACAAATGAGCCCCAAGGTTCTTCTCCCTAAAGAGGGGCCGCACTTCCTTGAAGCCGTCTATCGAAGAGATGTAGCGGCGCACCTCTTGTATCCGTTCCTCGTGCTCCTTCTTGTATGCGGCATCCGATACCACATAGAGCACCGACTCGGCGGCTTCTTTGTTCTTCTTCAACGATTCGATGCATCCCTTGAGATGCTCCAAGCGGTCGTATACCGGCACAATGATAGGTGCGTATTCCATCTTTCTTAGGCTTTAAACGTTTATCTCATCAATAACGGATTCTTACCGGACCAATCAGACCCGAGTTGTGGAGCGGGGAGTTTTCTTTCGGCCCGTGGATTGTCCAGGTCTTACGCTCGGCTTCGGGCTTGTTAGCATCGTATGCCAAGCGGTTGTACCAAGTGCTTGTAACATCTATCTCGAGGGTGTTTTCGCCCTTCTTCACAAAATCGCCCACGTAGATGGTGTAGGGGTTAGCCCAAAGCACTCCCACCTTCTTGCCGTTTATCTTCACGTCTGCAATCATGTCCACCTCTCCAAGGTCGAGGGTGAAGTTCATGTCAGGAGCTACCTCGTCGAGCACAAAGGTGGTTGTGTATTTTGCCGTTCCGGAGAAGGATTTGCCCTCGTCGCCAAGAGGCAGGTCTTTCCACGGCTTGAGATGCGTAACGGAGATTTGCTCGGGCGCGCCCCATCCTTGCGGGAAGCAGACTGTCCACTGTCGGTTGAGACTTATGCTGCGGCCCTTGGTGGGAAGCTTCTTGGCTTCTGCCTTCGACTCGCCGTCGCGGCGGAACACAATGAAGCAGCTCTGCGCATGCCCAAGGTCCATGTCGATGGTCTGATATTCGCCGTCCTGCTTGGCATCTATCTTATATACATTGCCCGTCACGGCGTCCCATTCCTCGGGGGAGCCTTGTGCACGGAAACGAACATGGCCATGAAACTCGCCCTCTATCGGAGCTGTCACGTAGTACCAGTCGGCATTCTCGATGCGGCGGTGGAGCCACTTGACGGTGCCGCCCGTTACCTTGATGTCGGGCTTTAGGCCGAAGGCCACCAAGCTCTCGTCGAGACTCATCCCCACGGCAACCTTACCCTTGCCTACGTTTCGGATGCCATGTTTGTCGTCACCCCAGATGGCTTTGACGGCAGAAGAGAAGCGGCGTGCTGTCTGTTTCCCATCCTTAAGTGTGGCAGGCGCCCGGGGAGCATTACCAACCACGCGGCCGCCCTCATTAATCAGCTCGTAGAGTTTCTCGAGCGTCTCGGGCAACATACGGGCATTTTCGGGAATCCACATAAGGTTGTACTCCATGCCTTCGGGGGTGACAAACTTCCCGTCCTTCACGCTGAGTCGGGTGAGCAGGACATCGGGGTTGCAATAATCCTGCTTGTATCCCTTAGGGAAATACTCGCTTTGGTCGGGGTTATGGTCTATCTCATCCCCGAGATACCTCAGCACATCCGACACTGAACGTCCGCGTTCCAAGAGATACCCCAAGCGAGCCAGATAACCGGTAAACTCAGGCATGTATTTCCACCATGTCTGCTGACGGAGGAAAGGCGTGCCGTAGAGACTACCAAAGCTGGTTCCGGGCGGAAGGAAACCTATTTGCGGATTATGTGTGTAGGTATGGAAAACGTTGTGGGTAACACCTTCAGCCATGTTCATGTTGGCAATAGCCTTGAGCATTTCCCAGTGTTCGTCCCATGTAAGAACGGAGCTGGTAAACGTCTCCGCAGCCACACGCAGCTTTCCGTACAATCTGGCAGCGGAGGCAGTGGGGCGTATGGGCTTGTAGTCGGTGATGGGGTTGCTGAGGTAATCTTCGAAGGGTTGCCAGAACTCACACATCGGCACGTCGGCATATTTGTAGTATTCCATTGCATCGATGGGGATAATGTCGGCACCCGCCGTTTCGTATTGCAGCTTCAGACCTTTAGCGTGGGCAAGGTCCGCCATACGACAAAAGAAATTCTTGGTGTAAAGGTCGTTGAGCACCCTCCGCCAGTCGAGGAGGAAGCGGCAGGTTGTCTCTTGGTCGTCCACCACGTAGCCGAATATTGCCGGCAGCCATTCACGCAGCTCGTAGCCGGTGCGCAGGGAGAACTCCTGCTCCATCCTATCGGTCC
>CAVGKO010000157.1:0-3932 GCA_963629885.1 Anaerobutyricum sp. | reverse complement strand
GCAACACCTTTAGCATATCAAAATCACCACTCTTGAGCATCGGGTGGTAGGGAAGGCGTGTGTTCTGCCACCAATAGTCAGACCCCCACAAACGGAAATCCGGATTATAATTCCTTTTGCTGTCGGTATACACGGGGTCGACCGTGAAGATTGAGCCGTTGAACTTTATCGGATAGTTTCCTCTGCCGGCGCAGGCGGACATCCAGTTTTGCAGCGTATAGGTTTGTGTTATCCGATTTCCGATAGTGCCGTCGGGAGTTTTTATCACGATGTAGCTCTTGTCCCAATATTTTGTCCAGTAGTCTGCCGTACGCCGTGCTGCCTCCTCAAAGGACGGTGCTTGACGGAGTATCTCTTCCGTGCGGTTGACCCACTCTTTTGCCGTAGAGGTCTGCTCCGTATATGCTGCTACCTTTATACTGAAATCGCGGGTAGCGGACCTTGTGGAAATGATGGTGGGAGCTATTTTCGCAAAGCCTTCGCCCGACACATTGTAGCCCATTGTACGACCAAGGATAGGGTCTTTGGTTCGGTTCTCGTCGTTTTCCAACTCCTGCAGCTTCAATGTATACGGATAGATGGAATGTTCGTTGCGGTGATATACTATAATATTGTTGTCGTCATCAGCCACAACGTCCGGGTACTCCAACAAAAGAGAGTCTTGCGGACAGCCGTGCAGGGCAAAGAATATCTCCTCAGCCGGCATTTGTCGGAGTTGCGTACGCCATATCTCGGAAGAGACCGTCACCTGTAGCGGATAGGTTGCCTGTCCTTTTACGTATACAACGGGCGATTCGCTGTCTACCAAGAACTCCAACTTAATTTCATCTTTCTTGTTTTTCACCGTTACCTCAATTTTCCCTTCGGCAAGGTTCAAGAACTGTTTGAAGGATACATCATCGCCTTTCAAATATGGATAGAGCGATACCCGCAGTTTACCCAATTTATACAAAGCGTCATTCTCAGCCCAGGCATCCGTTCGAGAGAGATAGAACACCATGTTGTTTCCTTCCATCCACACATTGGCACCCACTTCGCCGTTACCTATCGGCATGGCCCCCGAGGCATTCTCCGAGGGAGTATTCCACACTACCGAGTAGTTGTTCACTACATCCGATTGCGCATAAAGTGCTGACAAGCCTAAGAGCAACAAGCAGGCAATACATACTATACGTTTCATCTATTGATATTGTTTGGTTTATATTTTCTATCCATTATCTATTCCAAGGAGCCATCCAACACGATGGTCTTGCCCTTCGCCAATGTTATTTGTTTAACCTTGTCGCCATATCTGACGGGCACGACTTCGTCTTTCTTGGTTCGGTCGGCTTTTATCACCGCCTTGGTCAGCTTTCCATCCTTCCAAAAGATATCCACTTCGTAGCCGCCGCGAGCCCTTAGGCCGGTAACATAGCCTGTGGGATATTTGCTTGGCAGGGCGGGCAACAGATTTATCTCGCCGGCATGGCTCTGCAACAGCATTTCGGTAATTGCTGCCGTGATTCCAAGGTTGCCGTCTATCTCCCAATACCCTTTGAAATTGCAAGTCAGATTGGGATGCAAAGCCAAATCGAAATGGCGGTCAACCACGCGCTGCACGCTGTCGGGTTCCTCAAAGCGAGCCCAAAAAACGGCAGGGAATGCTCCGGTCCAACTACCACTGTTTTCGGCATACCCCGGGCGACGATATTCTATTGTTTTTCTGAAAGCCTGAGCCAACTCGGGTGTTCCCCTAAGGGTAATCTGATTACCTACACCGAACGCCCATCCATGACCAACCTGTCCACTTCCCAAATTGGAAGGCTCCCAGTCGTCGTTCCATTCTTGGAGCTGCCCGGTCCGCTTGCTAATTTTCATCGGAGCCAGTTTGGTGTATGCCTTATACACTTCGTCTTTGAAGTCTCCATCGTTCAGAATCTCTGCCGCCTTCATGGTGTTTTCGAACAGAGCACGAATTATCTGCATGTCTTGAGCCGAGCCCATGCAAGCCCACCCTATCTCTCCGTTGGGTTTCTGATATCCGTTTTCGAACGACTCGGAGGGACTGGTAACCAAATATCCGTCTCTGTCGGTTTGAAGATTGTCGAGATAGAACAAAGAGGCATTCTTCAGGAGGTCGTAATTGTCACGGAGGAAATCCTCATCCAACGTAAACAGATAATGCTCCCATATATGCTGGCAGAGCCATGCGCCACCCACTTGGAAGAGTGAGTACAACCCGGTGCCACCCACCATCCAGGTAGTCCGCCATATATCCAGATTATGATGGGCCATCCAACCGCGGGCGTTGTATAGGTTCTTTGCCGTCTTCGCACCGTCGACCGAGGCCTCCCTCGTCATGTCGAACATCGGGCCATGGCATTCCGATAGGTTGGTAATCTCTGCGGGCCAATAATTGATTTCCGCGTTACAGTTTATTGTCCAATTGGAGCTCCAAGCCGGCTGCATATCCTCGTTCCAGATGCCTTGAAGGTTGGCAGGCTGCGAGCCGGGGCGTGAAGAAGAGATAAGCAGATAGCGTCCGAACTGAAAATACAAAGAGGTGAGAGCCGGGTCTACGCCGGGCTTGTAGTCGGCTATACGTTTGTTTATCGGCAACGAAGCTTCCGCGGTCTCACCGAGATTGATGCTCACACGGCCGAAAAGGGAAGAATAGTCTGCCACATGCGCCTTATACAAGTCCGCATAATCTTTTGCCTCCACCGCTGCAGCATATTTCCGGCAAATGGCCTTCTCGTCTTTTCCGTTGACATAAGGGTCTTTGTCGAAACCGTTGAAGCTGGTGGCAGCCACAAACGCCAGTGTTACAGACGAAGCATCTTTCACTTGCAGCTTATCCGTAGACGGGGCAATGGTTCCTCCCTTTTGCTTCACCAGCAGCCGTCCCTCAAAGCGCATGCCTTTGCCATCCTCGTAGGTTGGCAGATGGAAGCCGGTATAGCTCGGGTCGGTATGCGAGGGAGCCTTGCCGCTAATCACAACCTGATTGCCTTCCACCTTCACGCCATTCACAATCCGGCTCGAGAGGGCGGCAGTAAACGAAAGAGCATGCTTTTTGTCTGCCGAGAGGTTTATCACAATGGCTTGGTCTGGATACGACGCAAATATCTCTCGCTTATAGTTCACTCCGTTCTGCGTATATGAGACGGTAACCACACCGCGGTTCAAGTCCAGTTCCCTTCTATAGCCCAAGGCCTCCCCTTCTTGCTGCCATTCCAAGAGGATATCTACAAAAGGCAGATAGTTTTGGTTCCACGGGCCAAGCATATTGGCGTCGATGATTTTCTGTGCCTCCATGTTCTTTTCCTCCAACAGCAGTCGGCGCACTTCGGGGAGACACTTATAAGTCCCGGGCCGTTGCACATCACGCGGTCCGCCGCTCCAGAACGTATCATCGTTGGTCCGGATGGTATCTCTCACCACCCCGCCATACACCATTCCGCCCAAACGGCCGTTGCCTATCGGAGTAGCTTCATACCACGATGCCGCCGGACTATCCATATAGAGGATTGTTGAGGAGGCTTGCTCTGTAGGAGAATCTCCTCCGGCGCAAGCCAATAATACCATTGATGCCAAGCACCAAACGATTCTTGTAAATGTGTTTTTCATGTTCTATTTGTTCAATTAATCAATAACCCGGCTTTTGGTCTAGCTCGGGATTGATATCCATCTCGCTAAGCGGAAACGGCCATACATACATATGGTCCTCAAAGTTACACCTTCCTCCTGGAGTTTCCAAAGCATTCATTACTTCTTTGGCAGTTTTCCATCGAATTAGGTCAAAATGGCGCAACCCCTCAAAAGCCAGTTCACGTCTTCTTTCTAGACGTAACTCATCACGTGTAACAGAAGACACCTTCTCCAATCCAGCTCTTTCTTTTATCTCATTCATACATTTGATAGCTAAAGCGTCTGTTGTAACACCACCACCC
>CAVGKO010000156.1:0-3935 GCA_963629885.1 Anaerobutyricum sp. | reverse complement strand
ATAGCCCAAAAGGAATTGCCCAACTGCTACTCGGTGCTGACGCGCGAGAATTCCAATACGCAGAAGAAAGGGTTTATAAAAATCCAACTAAAGGGGAGCAAGGTTATTGAAAAGATATTCGAGCCGCAAGGCGCAGATTTCTATGGCGGCATCGCGATAGATGTTTTTCCTCTCGACGGAGCTTCCCATGATGGTTTGAGGCACAAACTGAGGACTAAACTAATCTTTCTGTTGATACGAATCCACGAAGGACGTTTCTGCTCACTTTCCATCAGGAAGGGGGTAAAGAAACTCATCGCCGCATTCATCAAGGCTCTGCCAATAAACGACAAGAAACTGGCTGATGCCATCGACCATCTGGCAGAGAAGCAAGACTTCCGTTCTTCGCCTCAAACAGCCAACTACTACGGCCATTGGAAAGAGAGGGAAATACTCGGGAGGGAACTCTTCGAATCCTCAAAGCGCTATGCGTTCCAATCCATCACCCTAAGCGGTGTGGAAGACTATGACACTTATCTCTGCTCTCTATACGGGGACTACATGCAACTTCCACCCAAGAAGCAGCAACTGACGCATGCCGACGAAATCTTTATTGACGACTTCCTTTCTTGAGTTCCACCTTCAAATCCTTCCATATTGAAAGGAAGAACCATTTCGAAACCAACCAGCCAACCGACAAGAGGATTGTAACAACTATAACACCGATGGCGGCATAGAGTTTGCGCGGGGCAACCACACCTGTCTTGACGTATGGCTCATCTATTATTCTTGCCCGCTCTTTGCCTTCACCCAATGTCATATTGATTTCCTCCTGCTTTTGCAGCAAAACGAGGTAGACACCTTGGTAGATTTCCTGCTGACGCTTCAAATCCACATAAGCACGTTCCTGCTGAGGGATACCGTCCATCTTCGAGAGAATCTGATTCTCTTTCGACTTCAGACTCTGATAGGTCGCTTCTAAGCTTTTTCTCGAATTTTCAATCATGGTGAAGACGCTCTCCCGCATTTGGTCTGCCTGCAAAGTCAGCGTAGCCACCTTGGGGTTGCGCTCGCTGGAGGTCTTAATCACACGTTCACGCTCCACCAGCACTTGATTATAGGATGCCAATGCCCCTCCGGTTGCACCTTCTCCTTCCGAAGGGGTATAAAGAGAGGGAACCAACTTGTATTTATTCTCCGGATTGCGTACAAACTCATCCATCAAGTCAATCAAATGGCGTTGCGACTCAAGCTCCACCATCTTGATTTGCAATTCCTGCATCGCCGTGGCATACATCTGAACGTCATACTCAACCATCGTTATCTTGTTCTTGGTCTTGTATGACTCAATTGCCGCCTCAATCTTTACCAACTCGTCCAATGCATTGTTCAATCGCTCGTTCACGAATGCCAACGACTTGTCACCCAAGCGGCGCTTATAATCCTCTGCCTGCTTATTGTAGCATGCAATCAGTGTGGAAAACATATCCAATGCCCGCTGCTTCTCATAATCCTGGCAAGTCATCTGAAGCACATTCGACGACTTGGAGTAGTCTTCAATAAGAAAGTCCTCATACAATTGCTCTGCTGCGCTTACCGGAGAGTTTACCGTTACCAACAATTCGAAATCCGTATCCCGTTCAACATTCTCCCGGTCATAATCAATTGTCAACTGATGGTCTAATATCTTGATTGTAGCCGGCAACGACTCCACCTCAAACGACTTCTTCCATACATCGAAGGTTGAGAACTTCACCTTTGCCTTCACATTCACCATCCCGTTTGCATGATGCTTTATGTCCAAATCGATGGACTTATCCAAACGAGGTAGCGAGGCCGAATCGCAAGAAACCGTCAATGGCTTTCTGCTATACAGCCGATAACCAAACGTAAACGGTTTGCTGTAATCCACATAAACGCCCAACTCCGTCACCATCTTTCTAAGCAGTTGGTTTGATGTCAACGTAACGAGTTCGTCATCGAGCACTATCGAAGAGTTCGAATTAGTGCTCAAGCCAAAAGACTTCATCAATCCTGCAGCCTCTCCAAGGCCATAACTACCGGAAGAAAAAGCCTCCATATCGTCTTGCAACAACACCTGAGCCGTTATTTCCACCGTTTTGGGGTAGAGCAACAAGTACAATATCGCAACGATGAGAGAGAACAGGGCACAACCGCCAATCAGCTTCCAATGGGTCAAATAACCAATAAACAGGTTCTTTAGGTCTACCGTCTCGTTATCTTTTATCTCTTCCATACATCACGCTTATTTTCTAATGGCCAATACTACAGTTGTTATCACTGAAATTGCACTCAATATCGAAGAGAATACCGTAATTGAGTATTGCTGAGCCGCACTATACCGGGAATTTCTTTTCTTGGCCTTATTGGGTTCCACATACACCACATCATTCTGCTTCAGATAGAAGTATGGGGAAGTAAAAATGGCAGGGTCGGTCAAATCCATTCTGCCGAACTCCTTCTGCCCGTTGTTGTCGCGTATCACCAAAATGTTCTTTCTGTTGGCGTTGATTGTCAAATCACCAACAGAGCCAAGCACATCCAATACCGATACACGGTCGTTTTTTATCGACACAACACCCGGACGCGACACATCGCCCATCACCGTTATCTTGAAATTGACAATCTGCACATTCACATTCACTCCACTGGCGTACTTGTCTATCTCCACCCGCAGTTTCTCAGCCAATTCCTGCTTCGACAGACCCGAAGCTTGCACCTTGCCTATTATCGGGAAGTTGATTGTACCATCCTTATACACTAAATAGGTCTGCAACTCTTCCGAAGGTTCTATCTTTTCCTCCCCCTGAACCGCATAAGCGTAGGTGGGAAGGTTGAAGGGGGTGAGCACCGTAGGGTCCCAGCCCGTCACCGTAATGGTAAGCAAATCATCGGGACATATCTTTGTGGAGTACGATTGGCTCATCTGTGCCTTCTGCTCCGGTGTCAAGGAGTCAACGCCTTGAAAATATACAACATCTTTGGGGACAGAGCAAGCACCCATCAAGGCGATAAACAACACTGCCGCAGCGAATCTAAATCTCATAATTCTGTTTTTCTTCAAATTGGTTGCAAATATATGACTTTTCGACCAATCCCCGGACCACGCATATGCGCCATCCTAAAGGAATTGTTTCTATAACGATGCTTTCCGCCATATATTGCCGCACGGGGGAGCTAATATTGTGAGAGGGCAAAAAAACGCGTACTTTTGCGCTCAAAGACACAACAGATTATGCTTGAAATAGGAAAATACAACACGCTCAAGATAGTAAAACAATTGGATTTCGGAGCTTACCTTGACGGAGGTGAGGGGAAAGAGATACTGCTTCCCATCAGATATGTACCGAAGGATGCCAAACCGGGAGACGAGGTGGAGGTCTTTATCTATCACGACAACGAAGGCAGACTGATAGCCACAACAGTCCGGCCGCGCGCCATCGTGGGCGAATTCAAGTTTATGGAGGTGAAGTCTGTCAACAATATGGGGGCATTCCTCGACTGGGGAATAATGAAAGACTTGCTTGTACCCTTCAAGGAGCAAAAGATGACAATGCGCGAAGGGCGGTGGTACTTGGTGTATGTCCATATCGACCACGTCACGGGACGTATAGTTGCCTCTGCGCGTGTTGAAAGATATCTGGACAATGTGATGCCCGAATATGAGCCCAACCAAGAGGTCAATCTGTTGGTCACAGACGAAACAGAGATTGGCTACAGGGTCATCATCAATAATCTCCATCGTGGGTTGCTCTACTACAACGAGGTCTTCCGCCGCTTGGAGAGAGGCGAAGAGGTGATGGGATACATCAAGGGGGTACGCGATGATGACAAGATTGACGTGAGTCTCATGCCATTGGGGTATCAGAGAATAGAAGGATTGGCAGGTATAATTCTCGAGTCACTAAAGAGCCAAGGAGGGTTTATTGCTGTCC
>CAVGKO010000155.1:0-3961 GCA_963629885.1 Anaerobutyricum sp. | reverse complement strand
GTGGTTATATGCACAGATATCTTTGATGAGTTTATGGAGACCAACGGGCTGTTGCCTGTTGCTCTTGGGGATGTCGACGACGACGAGATACTCCGTCTCTTCCTTCGCGCCAGTCTGCCTTCGCGACTCATCGACGACCTTATGGCGTTCTTCGAAGTGGTGAAGAACCCTATCGCCGTGCGTTCTTCGAGCCTCCTCGAAGACTCCCACTATCAGCCTTTTGCAGGTGTCTACTCCACTTATATGGTGCCTCGCATGGACGACAAATACGAGATGCTTCGCCTCCTTAGTGATGCCATCAAGGCTGTATATGCCTCTGTTTTCTATCGCGACAGCAAGGCCTACATGACTGCCACCTCCAACCTTATCGACCAAGAGAAGATGGCTGTGGTTCTGCAGGAGGTGGTGGGCAATCGCTATGGCGACCATTTCTACCCCACAGTGTCGGGTGTGGCACGCTCGCTCAACTTCTACCCCATAGGCAACGAGACGGCAGAAGACGGCATCGCCAATATAGCCCTCGGATTGGGTAAGTATATCGTGGATGGCGGCACTACGCTGCGTTTCTCGCCGCGCCACCCGCATAGCATCCTTCAGATGAGCACCCTCGACCTCGCCCTTCGCGAGACGCAGACGCGCTTCTATGCTCTCGACCTTAAGAATATGGCTGAGCAGTTCTCCATCGACGACTCCTTCAACCTCCTTCGTCTTGGGGTGAAGGATGCCGAAGCCGATGGCTCGCTTAGATATATAGTATCCACCTACGACCCCTACGACCAGGTTATCCGCGACGGCTACTACCCCGGCGGCAGAAAGATACTCTCCTTTGTCAACATCCTGCAACACGATGTGTTCCCTCTTGCCCAGACCCTAAGCGAACTGCTCCGTATCGGGCAGAAAGAGATGGGTAGGCCCGTGGAGATTGAGTTCGCCATGAACATCGACCCCGACAACCACGACAAGGCAACGTTCTATCTTCTTCAGATACGACCCATCGTAAACGGTAGGGAGGTGATGGACGAAGACCTTGCCGCCATCCCAACCCAAGACACCATTCTCTCCTCAACAAGTGCCCTTGGTAATGGCGTTGTCTCCGACGTGGCGGATGTTGTCTACGTCAAGAGTGGGGCGTTCAACTCTATGAACAATCCCGCCATAGCCCGCGAGATAGAAACTCTTAACCGCCAGTTTGCCAATGAGGAGAAGGGATATGTGCTTGTTGGTCCCGGGCGATGGGGCAGCAGCGACCCCTGGTTGGGCATTCCCGTGAAGTGGCCGCATATCAGCTGCGCAAGGGTTATTGTGGAGTGCGGGCTCGAGAACTATCGCGTAGACCCGAGTCAAGGAACGCATTTCTTTCAAAACCTAACTTCCTTTGGTGTAGGTTATTTCACCATCAACCCTTTCAAAGGCGACGGCAGTTTCGATGAGGCATACCTCAACGCCTTGCCTGCTACCTACGAGACGCAGTATATTCGTCACGTGCATTTCGATAGCCCCATTGTCATTAAGATGGACGGCAGAAAGAGCCTCGGCGTTGTGCTCAAACCTTAGCGAGAAAAAAGATATATCTTTTGCCATCAAAAGTCCCGTCTTTTGCTCTCAAAAGATATATCTTTTGACTTTAAAAGTCCCGTCTTTTGAGAGCGAAAGATATATCCTTTATCCTTGCTCCCCCTAAACGTCCCTCGCGCGCGCGTACATATTATTATATATAGAGTACACGGAACATCCGGCCAATCGGGGATTCCCATTCAAACGGAAACTATCCTTTGTTGCATAAAGACTGCGTTTCGTACAAGGATAATGTCTCATAGATAAGAAAGAATAGGGGGAAGGAAAAAACGGAAGAGGGGGGATTGCGGGTTTCAAAACTTGTCATACCTTTGCTTCCGAATAGTATGCTCCCTTGTTGTGTAGTGGGGGCTGTGGGAAAGTAAGAGTTCCCTCCTCGTTTTTAGTAATATATATGCCGGCCGTGGGCGGTGGGCTTAGGATTAGATTATAATATAGTTTTTAGTAATATTGTTAAATTTCGGAATTATGAAGAAGTTATTTACTTTGGTGGTGAGCGCCCTTATGCTCGCTACAAGTTTTGGAGCTTCCGCTTCTGACAAAGGTGGTATCACCAACGGAGGGAAGTATTTCTTGAAGGCAACTACTTCGGAGTACCTTTCAGTAAAGGATGACTCGTTAGCTCTTTTGACGGCTACCGAGTTCAACGCCCTCGACAGATTTGGGAGAGAAGCTGCCACATGGGAGATTTCTTGGACTACCAACAGCTCAGGAGTAAAAGAGTACTCATTCAAAAACGTTAAGAGTGGCGAATTGCTTTCTGTTGCCGACACAACCGGTTGTGTCTTTGCTAACGTTAAAGGTGGCATCAACAAATTTACTTGGGCTAATCCGAGCTCAGGCGCTAAGTTGGTAAATGAAAGCAAAGGCGTAGACAATGCAATCAGCGTTGCCGAGGTTTTCACACTGACGGAAGAGTATGACAACTCTCAAAAGGGTACTGTTAGCTACTCTGATTTGCTAAAGTCCGGGAAGGGTTTCGGACATGTTGTTTCTGTTAAGGCTGAAAAGTTGGACCCTAAGGATTATACGCCGTTTGACGTATGCTATGATAGTGAGCTTCCAGCTGCCAGGAAGATTGTAAAGAACATCGACTCGGTTTTCGCAAAATGTGGTATAACCGACCGTGCAGAAGTCTCAGAATACTATAAGTACTGGGCAAACAAGGTGGACACAATCAAAACTACTAATAGCTCTAAGGATACAATCTCTTGGAAGAGTGGATATCATCCAAGTCCCGATATCTTCGGTGCGACAAGTTTCACTTCTGCTAACAACAGTAAGTTGATTGTAGGCAAATATGGCATAGCTTTGAATATCAATGGAACTGTATATGGCGTTGTTGAAGGCATGCCGTCGTTAGCCCTCAAGTTTGCTCCGGGTACAGTGCATATTTATGATTTGAATCTTATGTACTCAGCCGGTTTAGGTTCTTCCGAATACAACTTGGCTGATGATATCAAACTTACAAACGGTCTTGGTGACAATCTGATTGGCAAACCGGCAAACGACCCGTCATATCCCGACGATTTTGTAAACAACTTTGCTTCTGAGGCAGACCAGGCAGACTCTTTGGTTGCCATTCAGCTCGACTTCACGAAAGACAGCGACGCTCCCAGGGCTACGGATAATATCCTTAAAGGTACAAATCTCCGTTTCGTTGTTAGGAACTTGCTGATTAAGGAATCTGATAGCGATGCTGCAAATCACGGTAAGAGTGGAAAAAGTGGTGCACTTGCTACAACTGACTTCCGGTCTGCTTTGATGATTCAGGATACATTGACAGGCAAGTACCTCTATGTTTCCGACGACACTTACGACGAGTCAACCACGAGCACAAACTTCAAGATTAAATGGGTTAAGTTGAAAGACCTCTCTTCTAAAGTTTCTAATGCTGTTGATGGTGTAACCTACAACAATATCTGTGCTGACGACAATACAACTCTGCCTCATGCCGGTTCAGCTGTTTTCTACATCAAGTTCAATAAGGATTCAAGTTTCGTTATTGCTCCGCGCTTCGTTTATACAAACAAGGTTGCTGCCTCAGCCGATACAACAGGCGCCGGCTACACTATTGTTGACAACATGAATGGTACGGTTATTAAGGAAGGCAAAGCAACTGCAGCATCAGCAACAGAGAAGTACTACTATCGTCTTGGTTTGAAGAAGTTCGCCGGCAGTGCATTCCTTACTCTTATCAATACTGACTTAGATAAAGAATACAAGATTTACCTCAAGGGTGATGCCGTTAGCAGCCTCTATACTCCGGCTGTTACCACAAGCGACGTATACTTCATCCAGTATGTATCTCAGTTGGCAGCTAATAAGGCTGACAACGGCAAGTACTACACTGCCGACGGTTTGAAGAACCTCACCGAGTTCGAGA
>CAVGKO010000154.1:3227-4015 GCA_963629885.1 Anaerobutyricum sp. | reverse complement strand
TTTCTTTTAATCACTATCATTTTAGAGCGCAAAAGTACATATTATATTTATAACCTATTGTGTGTCCGCTGAAGAAATACGGTGAAAAAACCATCAAATATTACGTTTTGTTACATAACAAGGGTATGATTTCGCTCAAAAGACAATAGTCCCCGGCGCGTGGGGCAGACCTGTTTTTACAAAGGGGAGGCGACAAGGTCGGGGGTTTTTATGTAGATTTGCACGCTCATTCGAAACAATTAGCTATACAAATATGATAACAGTAAACAATCTGGACGTACAGTTCGGAAAGCGTATCCTTTTTCAAGACGTAAATATGAAATTCGTGCCGGGCAACTGCTACGGTATTATCGGCGCCAATGGTGCAGGCAAATCCACCTTCCTTCGCGTGATAAGTAAACAGATAGAGCCGACGCGTGGAACAGTAACGCTGGGTCCGGGGGAGCGTCTTTCGGTGTTGAGTCAGGACCACTTTGCCTTCGACGAATATACAGTGATGGACACCGTACTTATGGGTCACACTACGTTGTGGGAGGTGATGAGCGAGAAGAATGCGCTATACGAGAAGCCGGACTTCAGCGATGCCGACGGTATACGCGTGTCGGAGTTGGAAGAGAAGTTTGCCGAGATGGAGGGATGGAACGCCGAGAGCGATGCTGCCAGCCTTCTGAGCGGATTGGGCATAAGCGAAGAATATCACTACAGCAAGATGAAAGACCTCAGCGGTAAGCAGAAGGTACGTATCCTTCTTGCCCGCGCTTTGTTTGGCAAGCCCGACAACTTGTTGC
>CAVGKO010000154.1:0-3217 GCA_963629885.1 Anaerobutyricum sp. | reverse complement strand
CTGTTGGGTGGCTGGAAAACTACCTCTCGAATGCAGAGCACACCATCTTGGTGGTAAGTCACGACCGTCACTTCCTCGACTCTGTCTGCACACATACGGTGGATATCGACTTTGGCAAACTGCAGATGTTTGCCGGCAACTATAGTTTCTGGTACGAGTCGAGCCAGCTTGCGCTCCGTCAGCTGCAGAACCAAAACAAGAAGGCTGAAGAGAAGAAGAAGGAGTTGGAGGAGTTTATCCGTCGTTTCAGCGCCAACGTGGCAAAGTCGAAGCAGACAACCAGCCGCAAAAAGATGCTCGAGAAGCTTAACATAGAAGAAATCAAACCCTCGTCGCGCCGTTATCCGGGCATCATCTTCACACCTGGCCGCGAACCCGGCAACCAGATACTTGAGGTCAAAGGGCTCACGAAAAGCATCGAAGGGAAGGTTTTGTTTAAGGACCTTAACTTTAACGTGGAGAAAGACGACAAGGTGGTGTTCATCAGTCGCGACCCGAGAGCCATGACTGCCTTGTTCCAGATAATAAACGGTGAGGAGAAGCCCGACGAGGGCACTTACAAATGGGGTCAGACCATCACCACAAGCTATCTGCCGCTCGACAACGCACGCTACTTTGCGTCGGACTATAACCTAATAGACTGGTTGACCCAGTTCTCGCCGGACACGAACGAGGTATTCCTCAAAGGCTTCCTCGGACGTATGTTGTTTTCGGGCGAGGAGCTGCTGAAGAAGGTAAGTGTACTCTCGGGAGGCGAGAAGATGCGCTGTATGATTTCGCGTATGATGCTTACGGATGCAAACTGCTTGATTTTGGATACGCCAACCAACCACCTCGACTTGGAGTCTATCCAGGCATTCAACAATACGCTTCGTCAGTTCAAGGGCAACATCCTCTTCTCGAGCCACGACCATGAGTTTATTCAGACTGTGGCAAACCGCGTCATTGAGCTTACTCCGAACGGCATTATCGACAAGATGATGGAATACGACGACTATATCACCGACCCGATGGTGGCTGAGATGCGCGAAAAGCTATATAGGTAAGAGGCATGAAAAGACTGCCGGCATTTCTCCTCGCAGTATTCTTGGGCTGGCTGCCGCTGCTTGCGGTTCAGAAGCCGGTGTTTATGCTCTATCACCATGCCCTGGCGGGTGGTTGCACGGTGATGGATTATGCGAGGGTTGTTGTGCACGGACTGCCGCTCGACTGTACGGTGGCTGGCTACCTCACCGTCATCCCATTGCTTTGTGCCCTGCTCTCCATCTGGCTGCCGGGAGCATTCTATAGAAAGGTCCTAAGGTGGTATTTTGCTGCGGTGGCAGTTATCGTCTCAGCCATCTTTGCCATCGACGTGGCGCTCTACGGGTATTGGGGATTCAGGTTAGACGCCACGCTGCTGTTCTACCTTCAATCGCCCAAGGATGCTATGGCGAGCGTACCGATTGTTACCTTCTTGCTTCAGCTACTGATGTTCTTGGTGTATGCATGGGTGATATACCGCATGTTTCGGCAATTCATCGTTCCATTGTTCCCCACCACGGCTGTGCGCCATAAGCCGGCAACCACGTTGGTTGTTATCCTCTTGGGTGGTGCTATGTTCATCCCCATTCGAGGGGGCGTAACTACGTCCACTGCCAATGTAGGTATGGTTTACTTCAGCAAGAACCAGTTCCTAAACCATTCAGCCATCAACCCCACGTTTAGTCTGCTCGCGTCTTTGAGCAAGCAGCAGGACTTTGCCGCCCAGTTCAATTTCTTTCCCGAAGAAGAGAGAGCAAAGCGTTATGCTGCCTTGACAGAGAGTAACAATGTGGGTGGAGATAGACCATCTCTGCTGAATACCGAGCGGCCCAACATCTTGATTATCCTCTTGGAGAGTTTCTCGGCAAATGCCGTAGAAGCCGTTGGAGGCGAACCGGGAGTCACCCCCAACCTCAATAGGCTAAGCCGTGAGGGCATCACCTTCACCAATATGTATGCCAACTCATTCCGCACCGACAGGGGGATTGTTGCTGTACTTAACGGCTATCCGGCACAGCCCACCACCTCCATCATGAAGTATCCCGCCAAGAGCCAAACGCTCCCATCCATAGCCAAGAGCCTTGGCAAGGAGGGCTACGCTGCCGATATGCTTTATGGCGGAGACATCAACTTCACCAATATGCAGAGCTATTTCTTCAGCTCGGGGTATAGTAGGATAACTGCCGACCGCGATTTCCCGCTTTCCGACAGGATGAGCAAGTGGGGCGTGGCAGACGACAAGACATTCAGCCATCTCTATGAGACTATCCAAACGAAAGACAACTCCTCGCCGTGGCTCAGCACCTTCCTTACGCTAAGCAGCCACGAGCCTTTTGAAGTGCCCTATCACCACTTGGAAGACCCCTACCTCAACTCCGTGGCATTCACCGACAGTTGTCTCGGTAGCTTCATCAGCAAGCTGAAGGCTCTGCCCGTGTGGGAGGATATGCTGGTTGTGTTGGTCAGCGACCATGGCTTCCGCTATCCTTCGTCGCTCACAGACTACGAACCGCGACGCTTTCATATCCCGATGATATGGCTTGGCGGCGCGGTGAAAGCCCCTGCCATAATCGATACGTATGCCAACCAGACCGACCTGGCGGCAACCCTCTTGAGCCAACTCAACATCGGGCACGAGGACTTCACGTTTAGTCGCGACCTGCTTTCGGGGCATGCGGAATATGCCTTCTATACCTTCCCCAACGGCTTCGGGTTTATCGACAGCACCGGCTTTTCCGTCTACGACAATGAGGGAGGCAAGCCTCTGATGCAGCAGCCTTCGGGCAGCGACCAACGCCTCAACAACGGCAAAGTAATCCTCCAAACTCTCTACGACGACCTGGGCAGAAGGTAAGTTTGCCCGTCGTTTTAATGGCGTTTGAACAGCGTTTAAATGGTAGTGAAACGAAGGTCGAAAAATGAATGTGATATCACATTTGAACAAATCTGATATCACATTTGGGCAAACTTGATATCAAGTTGGGGAAAACCCGTCTTGCCGAGGAAAAACAAATGTGTCGTCCCTTTTGCCCAAATGTGCCGGCACATTTTGTGAATTCTACTAGCACATTTGGTGAATTCTGTCGGCACATTTGAGCGAAGCCATAAATGCAAATCGTAATTTGCATTTTCATCATCTTTGTTTGATATGCAAATTATACTTTGTATTTTTGCACAAAGCAGAAGAAGATGG
>CAVGKO010000153.1:0-4038 GCA_963629885.1 Anaerobutyricum sp. | reverse complement strand
TTCTGAATCAAGTTCAGAATGACAGAAATGAGGAAAATAATCCGTCTAAATCCGTCTAAAATCCGCGGAACATAAACGGATTAAAACGGATTTCAACCCAACACCCAACACCCAACACCCAACACCTTTTTAGAACAAATAACGAAACAAGAATATGATAAACGTAATCGGCTTAGGCTATATCGGCCTGCCAACGGCCCTTATGATGGCCTCTCACGGTGTGGAAATCATCGGCACCGACTATAACAAACAACTTGTGGATAAGCTCAACCATGGCGAGACCACCTTCAAGGAGGAGGGCCTCGATGAGCTGTTCCGCCGCGCCGTCTCTCAAGGCATACGGTTCACCACCGAATACCGGAAGGCGGACACATATATAATAAGCGTCCCCACGCCATACGACAAGTTCACCAAGAAGGTCGACGCCGGCTACGTGGTGTCAGCCCTTAGGGAGGTGATGAAGGTATGCCCTCCTGGCGCCGTGGTGGTCATCGAGAGCACCATCAGCCCGGGCACCATCGACCGCTATGTGCGCCCCGTGATAAAGGAGTCGGGCTTCACCCCGGGGGAGGACATCCACCTGGTGCATGCCCCCGAGCGCATCATCCCCGGCAATATGGTGTACGAGCTCTTGCACAACAACCGCACCATAGGCGCCGACAGCCCCGAGGTGGGCGAGAAGGTGAAACGCTACTACGCCTCCTTCTGCCAAGGCGAGATAGTGGTCACCGACATACGCACGGCGGAGATGACCAAGGTGGTGGAAAACACCTATAGGGCAGTCAACATCGCCTTTGCCAACGAGCTCTCGCGTATCTGCCGCCACGACAATATGGATGTCTACGAGATAATACGTATCTGTAATATGCACCCAAGGGTCAATATCCTTCAGCCCGGTCCCGGCGTGGGTGGCCACTGCATCTCTGTCGACCCCTGGTTCATCGTGGGCGACTATCCCCAGCTGGCTAAGGTCATCGACGAGAGCATGAAGACCAACGACAGCCAGCCCACCTTCGTGTTGAATCGTATATACGACATCATGCGGGAGAACAACATCACTGACAACCGCCGCGTGGGTCTCTATGGCTTGACGTATAAGGAGGACGTGGACGACTTCCGCGAGTCGCCCACCCTTCAGCTCCTGGAAGCCCAGGCGCGCCACCTTGCCCGCCCCCTGAAGTGCTACGACCCCTACCTCGAGCGCCAAAAGATAGCCGAGAACCAATACCAAAGCTTCGAGGCGTTCCTGAAGGATATCGACATGGTAGTAATAATGGTAAAACACACCCACATAAAGCAACACCTAAACGCTTTGCAAGGCAAAGTAATCCTAGACTGCTGCAACATCACACCCAAGGAGTTAAATGCGTACCGCATTTAACGGTGTTGGGTTTTGGGTGTTGGGTTTTGGGTGTTGGGTGATGAATATGAGAAATACTGACGGCTCAAAAAAATATATTCGGCCTCTTCTTAGTGAGGAGGAGAAGAGTAAGGCTGATATTGCTACGCTCTCGTACGACTTCGCATGTAGGGTGATACGGCTTTACCGATATCTCGCCCATAGTAAGGAGTCTGTCATGTCGAAGCAGGTATATCGTTCAGGTACAAGCATCGGAGCAAACATCCATGAGGCACAAAATGCCCAATCGAAGCCCGATTTCCTCAGCAAGATGGCAATAGCATCCAAGGAAGCCAACGAAACCGACTACTGGTTACGCCTCCTCCACGACAATGGTTACATCGATAGCAGCCAGTTTAAGTCACTTGATAATGACATAAAACGTCTGCTTCGCATAATCGTATCAATAGTAAAAACAACAAAAGAAAACATCAATAAATAGGCGGGGGCGCCGGAGGCGCCGGTGTTGGGTGTTGGGTTTTGGGTGGAATCACAAACACCCAAAACCCCTCACCGGCGAAGCCCTCCCAATGGCGCCCCCGGCGCCAACACCCAACACCCAACACCCAACACCCAACACCTTTTATTGCCCAACACCTTTATGAAAAGCGCCCTGTTATTCATAGCAGCCCTGCTGTTTCCATTGAGCATGAAAGCCCAATTGTACACCGGCTTGTCGGGTCTGTTGCACGTGCCATCGGCCGACATGCTTCCCTCGGGCACCGCGCGCATTGGCGGCTATTACCTAAACCGCCACTTCACCCCTGATGCGCGTGAGGCGTTCAGCTATGCGGGCGAGAAATATAACACGGCAGACTTCTACCTCTCCTTCGCCCCCTTCAGCTGGATAGAGCTGGGCTATACCTTCACGCTGCTCAAGGCGCTGGCGTCGGCGGGGGACGATAAACCCAAGTATAGCCAGAAGGACCGCTACTTCTCCATCAAGCTCTCACCGCTCAGGGAGGGTAGGTACTGGCCATCGGTGGCTGTCGGGGCTAACGACTTCCTCAACACCCCGACCAAGACGGCAAAGCTGATGAGCGGTGGCAGCTCGGAGTTTTTCAAGAACTACTACGTGGCAGCCACCAAGCATTTCGATGTGCGGGGCGAGGTGCTCTCCCTAAGCCTTGCCTGGCGCTATTGGCCCAATGAGGATAACCGTAAGTGGCAAGGCGTGGTGGGCGGCATAACCTATAACCCCTCATTCGCCCCGGGGTTGCGTGTTATTGCGGAATATACGGGCGATGATATTAATGTCGGAGCCGAATACCTTCTCCTTCATCATCTCTTCCTCCAGGTCTGTCTGCAGAACGGCAAATACCTCAGCGCCGGCCTCTGCTACCAAACCAACCTGCTGGGGAGGGAGTGAATTTATTACAACACATAAGTGAACAATATCGTAAACAAGAGGCGCATTGCCTTTAATACCTTCTTTCTTTACACCAAGACCATCGTCACGATGCTTATCGCGTTGTACTCTACGCGACTCATCTTGGGTGGTCTGGGTAATGTGGACTTTGGTATCTATGGAACCGTGGGCGGAGCCGTCGTCATGCTCGAAGGACTCAACAACGCCATGTCGCAGGCCACTCAGCGATATATGAGTTATGCTGAAGGCAAGGGCGGCAAGGAACTTCTGACCATCATATTCAACAACACCATTATCATCCATTTAGGGCTCGGACTTGCCATCGTACTGCTGCTGGCAGCATTCTATTTTCCTTTGTTCAGTAGCGTGCTCGATATCCCTGCCGAGCGTATGCAGGCTGCCAAGTACATTTATCTATTCCTTGCCGTCAGCACCTTCTTCTCCATCATCACCGTACCCTATGATGCGGTGATTACCGCCCATGAGAGTTTCCTTTATTACAGCATCGTCGGCATCGTAGTAGCCTTGTTGAAACTCGCGGCAGCCCTTGCCGTAGTGTATTGTCTCTGCGACCGCCTTGTCCTTTATGGTCTTTTGATGGCCGCCATTACCATCGTCAACATGATCATCATGCGAATATATTGCCATGTCCAGTATGAAGAGTGCCATTTCGCGCCCCGGAAATATGCCGACAAGGCCACCATCCAAGAAATCGGTGCCTTTGCTGGATGGAATTTTGTAGGAACGGTCTCTGGTAGGTTTGGCAACCATGGCAGCACGATTCTGATGAACCATTTCTTCGGTCCGATTCTGATTGCGGCAAAAAGCATTGGCGACCAACTCTGCTCAGTGGTGGCGATTCTCACTAGCAATATGACAAAGGCACTCAACCCGGCAGTTGTCAAGTCGGAGGGCTGTGGCGACCGGCAGACCATGTTACGACTGTCGCTCATCAGTTGCCGTTTCAGTTTCCTGTTGTATCTGTTGCCAGCAATACCCTTCATCCTCAACACCGAACCACTGCTCCGCATCTGGCTGAAGAGCGTGCCACAGTGGGCCGTGTTGTTCTGTCAGCTGCAGGTCGTCCGCACCCTCTTCGAACAGTTCTTTGTGCCACTGCAGATGTCACTCATGGCTCAAGGCAGCATCCGACAGATGAACCTCTACGACCTCGTGTTCAGCGTAGCTACGTTCCTCATCCTTTGGGGACTCTACGGGGCAGGAGTCCCTGCCTATTGGCACTATTACGTCTCCATCCTCTTCCTTGTCT
>CAVGKO010000152.1:0-4094 GCA_963629885.1 Anaerobutyricum sp. | reverse complement strand
TGAAGGCAAAACTCCCGTCTTTCTATGGCGACATATGCCGTCTTTGGGGATGAGTTTGAGGTAAGAAGCTATAGCTACCATTACACCTTAGGAGCGATTGACCCCCAAAGGGGCAATCGGGATAATATCATTCTATTTCATTATATTATATATATCAGAGAGCTCCAGCAATTGCGTAGCGGTTGTGAAATGGACGTAACATATTTGTTTGCAACCATATGTGCGGTTGAGGAGCGGTTGCGTAGCGGTTTTCTAAAAAAAACTTCCTTCCTCATATAATATAGCGAGGCATTCTCCGTTTCCATTATATCCCGATTGGTATAAATAAAACAAAGCATAGACTATGAAGTTGTTGATTCTTTCTTTTTTTGCAGTAATACTCACTTATTCTCTTTTTTTCGACGAGAGGGAGGATGTAAGTCAATCGATACAGGGGATTGACAGTTCCGTTTATATCCAAAAGCCTGATACTTTGCAGGTAGACTGCCTGGAATGCTACTACATTACCCCCGATAGCTATATCGTTAGGTAAGCAATGCCCGTCTATTTCAACGCATCGTACGTTGGGATTTCTTTCAAAAACGAATAAGTTAGGTTTTCGTAATCTATCTTGCAGCAAAAATGGTTTATGCCGTTGCTTACCGTGAGGTATTGCACGCGCAGAACCATGTTATAACGCGCTATTTGGTCGAATACAGCGCTTGTAATCTCCACCTGGGGTGCTTTATACTCCACAATCATCAGAGGGCTTAGAAAGCGGTCGTACGCAACCGTATCGCATCGTTTGGTTGTGCCGTTGAGCTTCAGCGAAACCTCGTTGGCCAATAGCTCCCCGGGGTATCCTTTATCGCAAATCAAGTAGTTGACAAAGTGTTGCCTCACCCATTCCTCCGGGGTTAGGGCAACGAACTTACGTCGTACCGGGTCGAATATGACGGGTTTGCCGTCTTTTTCCTTTACTTTGGCTGCGAATGTTGGCAGGTTTAATGTCTGCATTTATTATATTTGTCGTTCACGTAATTCTACCTACCAAAGGTAGTGATTTTAAGGTTTCGTTATGGCTAAAAAAGAAAACACGTTTGAGGAAATATGCCGGGACATCGTTGCCGGGAACTTTCAGCCCGTTTATGTTTTAATGGGAGAGGAACCTTTCTTTATCGACAAGATAACCGACTTGCTCGTCGACAATGTGTTGAAGGAAGAGGAGCGCGACTTCAACCAAATCATCATGTATGGTGTGGACGTTGATGCCGCTACCATTATCAATGCCGCCAGACGGTTCCCAATGATGTCGAAATATCAGCTGGTGGTTGTGCGTGAAGCCCAGTTGGTGCACGACATAGAGCTGCTGACCAATTATGTGAAAAACCCGCTCCAGTCCACTGTGTTGGTTGTCAACTACAAGTACAAGACCTTAGACCGACGGAAATCTTTGGCCACCGCCACCGAGAAGGTCGGCGTTTTGTTTGATTCGAAGAAGGTGCCTGACTATAAGATGCCCGGATTTATCACCTCCCTTATGCAGCAGCGCTCCATAAGCATTGACCCCAAAGCCGCTCAGATGCTGTCGGACTTCCTGGGAAACAATCTGAGTCGCCTAAGCAAGGAGCTGGATAAACTGGCATTGGTGTTGCCCGAGGGCGCATCTAAAAGAATCACTCCGGAGCTGGTTGAGCAGAATATCGGTATAAGCAAGGAATACAACAACTTCGAGCTGATAAAGGCAATAGCAACCAAAGATATACTCAAGGCCAACAGGATAGCCCAATACTTCGAGAAGAATCAGAAAAACAACCCTATACAGATGACTCTTCCGGTGATTTTCAACTATTTCTCAAACCTCATGATATGCTACTACACGAAAGACAAATCGGAAGCCGGCTTGATGTCGGCCTTGGGTCTGAGAGGCTCTTTTCAGTTGAAAGACTACACGTTAGGGCTGCGTAATTATTCGGCAATGAAGGTCTTCAATCTGATTAGCGAGATTCGCATGACGGATGCCCGTTCGAAGGGGGTGGACAACTATTCTGCCTCAGGTCCCGATTTGCTCAAAGAATTGCTCTACAAAATACTTCATTAGGGGGTCTTCGGGGTAGTGCTAAGATGTGCTTTATCATAGCTTTTCGCCCGGTAGAATGCATTTATCTGAGGCATTTACTTATTTTTTTCAATATCAAATGGTAACTTTGCAGCATGTGGTAAGTATTGGCTGTATGCATATACGGCTTTATAATTAACAAGAAGGGCTGTTTGAACAGCACTTCACAATAGAAATATTCACGAATGAAAATCAAGAGTTTATCTGTACTTTTTGTCTTGGGCCTGATTTTATCTGCTTGCGCGGATAAATATGCCGGTGTGCCCAAAGAGTATCATGAGTTGTTGAACCAAACAATGGCCACGGCAGGCGACAATGCCAAGGAGTTGGAGAAGGCATTGAAGGAAACTGCTGCCGACCAAAAGGAGGGCATGGCCTTCCTTATTGCCTACATGCCGGAAAGAGATGCAACAACTCTTACTGCCGACTTCCTGAAAGAGCACGTGGAGTATGCCTACAAGGCCAGAGCCGAATTTCCATGGGCCAAAGAAGTGCCTAACGACATATTCCTCAACAATGTGGTGGCTTACGTCAACCTGAACGAAGAGCGCGAAAGTTGGCGCAAGGATTTCTATGAGCGATTCAAGAAATACGTGACAGACTGCAAGACGATGCGCGCAGCCATAGACTCTGTGAACAAGAACATTCGCGACGAGGTGAAGGTAGACTATAACACTAAACGCGAGAAAGCAGACCAGGCACCCTACGAATCAATGCGCCAGCATATGGCTTCCTGCTCGGGACTTTCCATCTTGCTCACCGATGCCTTCCGTGCAGTAGGCATACCTTCGCGTGTGGCAGGTACTCCCAATTGGTTCAACAACTCAGGCAACCACAACTGGTGCGAAGTATGGATTGACGGTAACTGGTATTCTACTGAGTATTATCCAGCGGATGACTTGGACAAATCGTGGTTCATAGCCTCTGCCGGCAAAGCCGTCAAGGATGACTTGTATAAGGCCGTCTACGCAGCCTCTTTCAAGCCTGCAGAATGTTACTTCCCACTTGTTTGGGACTTTGATATCCACTACGTTCATGCAGAAAATGTGACTGACCGCTATACAAGCATTTACAGGGCACAGCTGGCGTCCACTCCTGCCGACGACAAGCATGTAGACTTGAGATTGATGGTGTTTAAGGACAAGAATCATGCAGAGGCTTCGGGCGACCGCGTGGCTACCACCATCGACGTGTTCAGTGGTGAGAAACAGCTCTTTGGCGGCAGAAGCACAGGGGCAACCCAAGACATGAACGACGTGCTTACCTTCAAGGTGGAGAAGAACCAGACGTACACCGTCAAGTTCACGAACGCCAAGGGTAAGTTGGAGACCACAGACGTAAAGGTGGGAGACGAGACCGTGACACTGAAATTGTATATGGAATAAACAGGGTCTGCTGGTTAATTTAAGGCAGCTGATTAATAAATAGACACATAAAAACACTTGCTCAACACCCAAGGAATGACTACCCTTGGGTGTTGTAGTTTTAGAAAACCGAAAGAAATACTATTTCCCAATACCACAGTCATGACCCGTTTGAGCCCCAAGAATCTCTCTATCAGGGCTGAACACGTTAGTCGTTACATCCCTTCCAAGAACGAGAACGACGGGCCGGGCAGAGGACAATAAGAGGGCCATTGGCGAACGAAATGAGGCAGGAGGCTACCCATTACCTCCAAAAGCGTTCAGCGGGCTAATAACATCCCAAAACTTGATGATACCTTAAACCTGAGAGGGGCTTGTTTCTTCGTCTAAGACGTTAAGGAAGTTCCTATGGGTACTTCTTCTCGTTTCTACAAAATAGGGGCTTAAAGGCTCTCAAAAGCGAAATAATCCATATAGTCCCCGACGGCCTCATGGCCATTTTAATCGCTCCACGAGTTCGCTTGGCTGAAATTAATTAGCAGACCCCTCATTAGGGAATAGTGTAGGGGCGCTTAAATAACGACCCTTCAATTGTTTATCGCGATTTTACCCCTCTGAGAATCCAATATTTG
>CAVGKO010000151.1:0-4197 GCA_963629885.1 Anaerobutyricum sp. | reverse complement strand
CAAAGCTATCAGAGCCTGTCTCTCCGCGAGCCCGCTGGTTTCAGCGGGCTTTTTTTTGCCATTCTTGTAGGGGAATATGTGTTGCATGAATGTAAAAAGTAGTTACATTTGCCACGAATTCAGCCACGGGGCGGCGGCCCCGGGGGAACATAAAGAACCAGAGTGTTAGTAATACTATATTAATTTAAATTTATCGATTATGAACAAGAAGCTATCTTCTTTGGTAGCGGGCGTCCTGCTTGCTACGAGTTTCAGCGCTTCCGCTCTTTCGGTTAAGTCACCGTTGACCACCAAGAACGTGAAGTTTGAAAACGGTCAGTCGTACTACCTGACGACAGACTCGACCTACCTCGGAGACGTCTTGGTTATAAATTCCGACAACAAGTTGGAGTTTGTGTCAAGAAGCTCTTTCGATGCCTACACAAAGGCGAACCGTGCCTACGGTTATTGGACAATCTCGCAGGAGGCGAGTCCTTCGGGCGATTACGTGTACAAATTTTTGAACAAGGGAACGGGAGAGTATCTGTCGATTCCCGACAGTGCTACCACCGTGCTTTCGGCGAATGCAGAAAACGGTATCAGCAATTTCTTGTGGGATTTGACGGGCGAACCTTCTGCCAACGATTCCTACGCCGGTGCTCCTTTGAAGAGCTTCCTCAAAGACGGCTCTTCGATTGGGATCTATAATGTGCTTGAGGTTAACCAAGACTATTCCGGAACCGAATTCTCAGCTCCTCAGAATTTAAGTTATGAAGATATATACCTTTATAAGGGTTGGTTTAGAACCGCAGGTATTCGTATCCTCAAGAAAACGACCTTGACTGCAGACAGCATCGACATTACGAAGGTGAAATTTGCCAATGATGCAGCAGCAACACGTACGGAATTTATCGCAGCAAAAGAGATGATTGCTCGTATCAACGCTGCTTTGGAAAGTTTTGGAATATCCTTCAACAATAGCATGGGCGGCTACTATACTTGGGCTATCGCTGTGATATCAACCGAGACTCCCGAAGAAGGTAAGACGGTTGACGCAACGAAGTCAGAAATCTACTCGAATCAGAAATCCGCCAGTGAGTATATTGAGTCTATCTTGAAGGCATCGCCTTATGGCTACGCTGCGAAGGTAGACGGCAAATGGAAGGGTGTGCTCTACACAAAGAAAGTGACGGACAAATTCACCAACGGCGATGGCCTCGCCAAGGGTCTGCTTCTTGTTAGCGAGCCTGACACAGAGAGCGCGACACAAAAAGCTGCCATCCCCGCCGGCCCTGTCACATTGCAGCCGGCATTGTATGGACCGGCAGAGTTCAACAGCACCTCCAACCCGGTCAGCGACGGTATAGGAGCAACGTTGATTGGCGGCGCCCTTTTGGACAATCCGTTTTATGTAAACGGCTTCCTCAACGAGTTCTGGGATAAGGAAAACGGTCAGGAGAGCAACGAGGTGTCCATCGCCTTGGACTTCACCAAGGAGAACAGCCCCAAGGCTACCGACAATATCCTTAAGGGTAAAAACATCCGCATCGTGCAGAAGAACCTGCTGATTGACCCGTCAACGGGCGCAAGCAAGATTGCAGGCACGGCACCCGTGAAGAACGACTTCAAGGCCGTCACCATGGTTCAGGATATCAATTCGGGCAAGTATCTCTACGTCTCAAACGAAGCATACGACGACATGAGTGAGACGCACCACTTCAAACTCCAGTGGGTTAGCTTGAGAGACTTGCACCCCACGGACGCTTTGAGCAGCACTACCTACAACAACATCTGCAACGACGACAGCACCAAGGCGCTGCCTCACGCAGGGTCAGCCATCTTCCAGGTTGTGTATAACCGCAACAACGGCGCCATCTATTTCGCTCCGCGCTTCCTCTATCAGCCCAAGTCGGATGAGGCAGCTGCCGACACGACAGGTTCTACCACGAGCTACGGCGTGATTGACAACCACAATCACGATGCAGCCAAGGAGCCGTTCGACTTTAAGTACTACGTATCGCTCGCCAAGTTCGGCAACGACGTGGTGCTTACTCTTGTTGAGCCGGAAGGCAACGCTGAGCCTTACTACCCCATCTATGTGGCAGACAAGAACGAGAAGACCTACACTCCGGCTGTTACGGCAAGCGATGTGTACTTCCTCCGGTATTTCTCCGAATTGGATGAGAACAAGGCAGACAACGGCAAGTACTACACTGCCGACGGTTTGAAGAACCTCACCGAGTTCGAGAAAAACAACTACGCCGAGAACCAGTGGACTCTCTACAAAGATGAAGAAGAGGGCACCGTGACCATCCTCAACCGCGCAACAGCCGAAGTGTTTGAGGTTAACGGAACGGAAATTGAGGACCAGACGCTCTACAAAGGCGTCGAGCTCAAGGCCGACGACATCGACACCTACGTAACCATCCAGGGTGGCGACACGCTGATGATTACTCCGGTCGACTCCATCTACAAGACGGACTCTCTTATGGGCAACTACGTCTACAACCAAGAGTTCAACAAGATTTCGAGCTACGAGTTCACTTACATCAGCGGCTTGGACAATACCAAGAAGCTGAACGTGGACAACAGCGGCAACCTCTTCATCGACCCGAAGGGCGAAAGCTGTAAGTTTGCTTTGGCTCCGTTCGACACCAACTACGGCGCACCTGCCATCGAGGGCAAGAGCGTGGAACTGAAGAAGGCCGTCTACGCCCTGAGCACCCTCATCAAAGACACTGCTTACTACGTAGTGGAGAAGGACGGCAAGTATGCCATCGAGCGCGACCTTACGAAATATGCTCCGGCCATGTTCGACATCAAGGTGATGCAGGCTGCCGACAGCACTATTTATTATGCATTCGTTGAGTCCGACAGAAGCGGCAAGGTGGCAGTAAACGACGAGACACTCCGGCTCTTCAAGGAGGATTTGAACATGGGCTACACTTCAATGTTTGCCATCTCGAGCGAGAAGTATGATGTATACCGTCGCCTCGGCACAACCATCAAGGACGGTATCGCTGCCTACGACACTGCTTACGTAGAGTTCTTCAAGGCCAACGAACCAAACCGTTTCTTGTATGAGAACTCTCAGAACACCATCGCCGGCAAGGCCGACGGACGGAAATACCTCGGCGTGTTCAACAAGAAGGAGGAGAACAAGAACGCTTCTATCTTTGTCGACACCGCTTACGTGGCAGACAATAAGATTATGCCGACCTACATGCTTGCTTTGGATGTAACGGCTGACAATGCGAGCATCTCGGGTCAATACCTCGTTTCTTTGTCCGACTCGGCTAAGGCAACCTATGCTAATTGCACCCGCCTTGCTTTCGTTGACGCAAAGCACAAGGGTGACAGCCTGATTATCGCTCGCGTTGGTGCAACCGCCAAGGACACCATCAAGATTGAGGCAGGCAAATTGAACAAGGCAACGTTCGCATTCGAGTTGGTTGACAAGGTGGAGAAGAGGGCTGAGGCAGACTTCTACTTGAAGAACGCCGACGGCTACCTCTGGATTACCAACGGTGTACCTGTGCTGACAACAGAAAAGGCCAACGCCATTGTCTTCAACGTAGAGAAGACCTCTGTTGTGCCGACAGCCAACGAAGCTATCTCAGCCGAGGGCGTTAAGGTCATCGCAGGCGAAGGCTTCGTAGTGGTCAAGGGCGCCGAAGGCAAGAAGGTGGTAGTAGCCAACATCCTTGGCCAGACCATCGCCAGCACAGTTGTTTCTTCTTCTGAAGCTCAGATTGCAGCTCCCGCAGGGGTTGTGGTTGTGAGCGTAGAAGGCGAAGCAACAGTGAAGGCCATCGTGAAGTAATATTGTTTGTGAGTATAACTTGAGGGGCCCCGGCAAGCGTGATGTTTGTCGGGGCTCCGCCTTTTTTCAGGTGCCAGGGTGTTGGGTGTTGGGTGTTGGGTGGGGGTTTTCGGTCCGCGGGTTTGTTCTCCGTCTGAATCCGTCTAAGTTCCGCGGATTTTATACGGATTAAGACGGAATCCACGCTGGCACGTTTTTCACCCTGGCACCCAACACCCAACACCCAACACCGCCTCGCCTCTGTCATTCCAAACTTGATTTGGAATCTCATACTAAACTTGGGGTTACTGCCACGATGAATGACAAAGCATAGCCGCCCCTTATTGTCCACACGTTCCCCACATCCAAAGAATGCCTACAAAGTTTAGTATGAGATTCCGGGTCGTTGCCCGGAA
>CAVGKO010000150.1:0-4261 GCA_963629885.1 Anaerobutyricum sp. | reverse complement strand
TCACTCCCCGTACTGCCACTCATTGACGCATTGTAAAGAACAGATTGGATAGCAGGCTGAAAGGCGTATTTTTCTGTAGTACGAATTGCTCCGATGAGGTTGACGTCTATCTCATCGGGGCAATTCTGCACCCCGGCATTAACAACTAAGACATTCACGCCGTCAACATCAGGGAGGTCGCCCCGGACATCAGCGATGTGGTGAATATACCCTTCGTGGTCTATCGTGGCGACTTCTACGTCTATACCTACAACGGTATGACCTTCGGAGAGGAATTTTAAGGCAATCGCCCTGCCCATACCATTGGATGAACCTGTAACAAGAACTTTAAGGTGTTTCATAATTATTCTTCCCATTTATTTCTGTAATGGCCGTTATATTTGCGCCACAGGTTATAGTAGTAATGCTGTTGCTCCATTCCCCCTTTGTAATTGAGTATATAGCACTCCTTTCTACCGTATCGGCTGCTATTACGCGTAACTTTCTCGTACCTTCGCGTGGTGGGGTTATATACTTGCCCATAGACACAGTATTGGAGCCAAGACGAAGAGTCTGTATAATCGAACGGAACCTTCTTTAAAAACCTCTCCCCGCGTCATACCGAGACAATGGATTCGACAGTGGTTTTTCCACGCCTCCTTGACAAACATCGGGTATTGCTCGTCGAGAAACTCTGCGCCTTTAAACCCGGTGATACTTACAATCCGCCCCGAGTATTGTTCGCACATACGCTTAAATTCTGGGATTCCTCTGTTGTTGTGCCACACAGGGATACACTTGTTGGTCACCTTCTCAATTTCCCTACGCAGCTCAAGTACCTTCGGATAGCCGATGATGTTATCAACGTCCATCTCGAAGTAGCCGATAATCTTTGGGCAGTCAACAGCTTTAATGAACTCGCAGTAGGAGCGAGTGTAATCATCCCAATCAACCTTCTTACCCTTCTGAAAGCTATGAGCGCCGGAATCTATGAGGACTTCTTCGCTGTTGTCAAGCACCTTGCGGAAAAGTTCCATAGCTTTGCCGCCCTTGTAAAGCTGATAGTAGGAAAGGAGGTTCCACTTCCACCGCACACCTTTCTCTATCATGTAATCTGCGGCAATATCATTGAGCGCACTGAGAAATACTTTCATACTTCGCCTCTCTCTAATGCAGTCTTTTACTCTTCTTCTCCGTCCACGGTATCTTCCGGGAGGTCCTCTGCGGCTGCGGCATTGGCAACACTCCCGTCAGTATTACCCTCAAAGGACTTAAAGTGGATTGCCATATCAACGTGGTGACAATGCGGGCACTCCAGCATTTTTATCTTCGGCGCCTCGTAGCTCCCTTCGTCAAGGTCGTCGACGTTCCCGAAATCCACGGAGCCTGCACTGAGGTAATCGAGTTCCATACCCCAGCTTTGCAATTCGTCTCCATCCCAATCATTAGCGAGGATATCGTAGTCATTCTGACCGAATGCCTCGTTATCTTTGATGGCATACTCACGGAGTTTCTCCATAGGAGTCTCTGGGTCAAGCACCTTGCAAGGTATATCCTTATAGCCGAGTTCCTGACAGGCGCGGAGACGCATATTACCGCCAATGGCGATATACTTGCCATTTTTACCCCTTATGGAACTGAGGGTATAGACGACGATTTCTCGGATATCGAGCATCTCCGGAGCATCTTCGATACTCTTCTTGAGGGCTTCGAACCGGGCGTCGCGAATCCAACGGGGATTCCTCGGGAGTCCAATCTGTTTGTTTGTCCCAGCGTCAATCTGAGATAACTGACCTTCATTAATCTCGATGAGGTCAATCGGGATGTTCTTTTTAATTGCAGCCATATTCTTCTTCTCTTTCTACTATAAGTATTGTTCGATTGAATACATCACAATCGGCGCCTTCTCTCCGATATACGGAAGTGCTCTGAGGGTGTTATAATCTATCCACTCGCGAGCTTCCTCGTCTGTCATTCCGTCCGTCGCCATAAACGCCTCGACGAGTTTCTCATAGTCGTAAATCACGCGGCCTTCGTCGGTGTGACCAATGACCGCGGTGTCGAGGTCAACGGGGTCAAGGAATACGGATTCTTCGAAGCCGAGCTCGCAGAAGAGCTCTCGAATTTTGCTCGATGCCTCGGAGGGGGGGGCGATGATGTTTGTAGTTTCAGCCATATTTTTCATTCTTGTGCGAACAAATGTACTAAAAATGCTTATATTGTAAGCACTTTCGATGAAAATCCGGCGTTTTTGGCTCAAAAATCGGCGAAATTACGGCGTAAAGACGTCTATCTAATACTTTACCTTCTCGGCATTTTCACGCCAAAAATCGAAAGGTTTTTGACTTTCTGGAGTGTGTATATGTAGTGCCGGAATAGAGCGCTCCTCGGGCGCGGCGGCAAACTCACGATAGATGAAAGAATCGTCAAAGTCGGCGTCCTTTGCATCGAGTTGTGTTCCGGCGTAGAAATACCTGTCGAGATGCGCCCAATAGATTGCTCCGAGACACATCGGGCAAGGCTCGCAAGAAGCGTACAGGGTGCATCCGCTCAGGTCGAAGGTGCCGAGTGCTCGGCAAGCGGCGCGGATAGCCTGTATCTCGGCGTGCGCGGTCGGGTCGTTGTTTGCTGTGACTCTGTTTCCTTCGACGGCAATGATTGCATCGTCTTTTACTATGACAGCCCCAAAGGGGCCTCCGCCCACCTGGATATTCTCCACGGCTTTCTCGATTGCGAGAGCCATATACTTGCGGTCTCGCTCTGTAATTTCGTAATCCATACTCTCTCTATTGGTTGTTAATACTTAAGTGCAGTTCCGCCTCTCTCTCTTTGTCTCACAGATTAACAAGCGCAAGCAACGCCGCATCTCTCGTCTCGGGATTAGTCCTCTTATAAGGGAAGCTCACGCGGTACACCTTCATCTCCCGGAGTAACTCCTCGTGGGTTATCTTCCGGTCGGGGCCGTTCCAACACTTGCGGAGGGGCTTGACACCCCGCACCGGGACACCGTAATACTCAAAGCACTCGATGAGTTTCTTACTCACCGCGGCGCACTCTCCGTTTCCCTTGCCGACGGCTGCGGCATACGCCACTGCGGAATACTTCCCGGAAGCCCCCGGACTGACGTGCCAGTTCCCGTGATTCAGCCACCCGGCCTCCACGATGACATCAAACGGCTTTGCCGCTTTCTCCCATAGTCCCTTGACATACTCAAGAGTCTCGGGAAAATTCAGGTTCTGAATCTCGCACACCCGGCTCTCCTTATCGATGTAACAGACCCCATTCTTGCGAATATCGGGGTCGATGGTTATCACGGTACCGTATTGCTTATTAAAAGGCATAAAAGTTTGTCGTTTGATTTTTTCTTTATATATTTGCCACACTTTCTGAACGCTGTGGGCCTCGGTAGTGTTCACCGGCCACTGTGAGAGATAACTTCAAAGTTCAGATATATAGTAAATGGGGGGACATCTACCCCATTTATTTTTTGTATTTTATCTCATAATCATCTATCAAGTCCCAGAAATGAATCTCTTTATCGGCATTTACAGTTATTATCGACTTGAAAGATGTTCTATTTACAATAGTTTTATCTGTTAGATATTCGTGGATACCTTTAGCTATCGCTTCCCTATGATATGCATGATTTTCGTCATAGATTAGAGCAATCTCGGCGTTCTTATCGTGGGCGTGTTTAAGACTCCTATATGCACTATCCGCGGCTTTTGTGGGCGTATGCTGTTCGTAAGTAACTGCAGATATTGTCCCTTCTACAAAATTCGGCTCTCCCTTTTTATTTTTAGCTCTCGATATTGCTAACCGATATTGATTGCCTTCCGGGGTCAAAATGACCTCGTATCCATTATCGGCAAGTATAACAGCTACCTTATACTCGGGGTTGTGCTTAATCTCTTCAATACTCTTCTGATTGCCATGGCCTTTGAGCCAAACCAAATGCCCCTTGCCCTCTTCTGAGAAATAACTGAGCTTGACATCGCCGCCATAACTCTCGATATTATTCAGATATTTCCCGTAGGCGCTATTCCTCGATAATGAATAGTTCGCCCCTCGCGTATCCCCACTCCCTTTTGACATATATTCCGTCGTTATAACTCAAGTTATTCATATTAAACCCAATCATCTTGGATATAGTCTCTACGTTTCTCTCCGCGACCTTTCTTCCATACCTCAAAGTCGCCGTACTTCTTCAGTTGGCTCAGTGCAGCCTCATTCTTGGCGTAGTAACGCGGCTGACTGAAACCATCTTGGTAAAGGATATAAC
>CAVGKO010000149.1:0-4263 GCA_963629885.1 Anaerobutyricum sp. | reverse complement strand
AGTATGTACAGTGAGGGCTTCGAGGGGTGAGGACATATTTGCAGCATGCGGAATGCTGTCGACGGCAAAAAAGCAACAAAAAGAATAGTGAACAGAGCGTTTGATGGAAAAGACTTATATTTGTGAGGTAAAAAAACAAACGGGTATGAAAAAGAACTCTTTGCTGATTAGCTTGTGCGTGATGATGGTATTGCTCATGTCGTGCACATCTTCTCCTGTGGGGAAGAAGGCTACGGGTCTTGCCTACGAAGTTGTTGTGGTAATGAAGAGTGCGGAATGGGAAGGTCCTTCGGGGAAGGCTCTGAATAGGCAGCTGACATCCGATGTGCCGGGGCTCCCTCAGTCGGAACCTGCGTTGAGGGTAACTTATGCAGACCCTTCGCAGTTCAACGGGCTGCTGACCTATGTGCGTAATATCTTGATTGTAAACATCGACCCTAATATCTATACAAAGGCATCGCTGGGGTTTGAGAACGACCGTTGGGCAACGGGGCAGGTGGTTGTTACCCTTACTGCTCCGTCGGAAGAAGTGTTCCTTGAGTACTTGGAGGCCAATCCGAGGACGCTGGTGGACTTCTTCGTGAAGGTGGAGATGGACCGTGCTGTTGCCAGGTTGGAGAATGAGTATAGCTCGGTTGTGGCAGAGCACCTTCAGGCCAATCACAACTTGATGCTGAAGGCTCCTGCAGACATGACTTATTATCGTGACACGACGGACTTCTTCTGGGCATCCAACAATGCCAATACCGGACGTACGGACTTGATAGTATACACATTCCCTTATACCGACCCCAACACGTTTACAGCCGACTACTTGGTGGCTAAGCGCGACTCGGTGCTGAAGGTTAATCTGCCCGGGGCATTCCCGGATTCGTATATGACTACGGAGTCGCGATTTGGTGTTGAATATACGCCGATAACGGTTAACGGGAAGTACTGCGGGGTGGTGCGCGGATTGTGGAAGATGGTGGGCGACATGATGGGTGGACCGTTTGTCTGCCATGTTCGTCTTGACGAGAAGAACAATCGTGTGGTTGTTGCCGAGGGCTTTGTCTTTGCCCCGGAGACGGACAAGAGGAACTTTATCCGCCGTGTGGAAGCCGCGTTGTATACCCTCTGCCTGCCGGGAGAGTTCAACAAACAGGCAGAGCCGGACAAGAAATAAACAGACATAACATAGAAATGGAAGAACGATTGATTAAGGTGGGGATTACCCACGGAGATATAAATGGTGTAGGGTATGAGGTGATACTCAAAACCTTTTCGGATGCGAGGGTCGCGGAGCTTTGTACGCCGGTGGTATACGGGTCGTCAAAGATTATAGCTTTCCACCGTAAGGCGATGGACCTGCCCCCTGTCAACATGAGTGTTATCTCGCAGGCTGAGGATGCCGGCATCAACAGGGTGAATATCATCAACTGTGTGGACGACGAGACTAAGGTGGAGCTGGCACAGTCTACCAAGGAGGCAGGAGAGGCTGCTTTCTTGTCGTTGGAGGCTGCCGTTACCGACCTCAAGAGGGGAGTGGTGGACGTCTTGCTTACGGCTCCCATCAACAAGCATAATATCCAGAACGATAAGTTTCAATTCCCCGGTCATACCGAATACCTCGAGAAGTGCTTTGCCGAGGATGGGCAGAAGGCCCTTATGATAATGCTGAGTGGCGACTTGCGCATTGCGCTGGTGACAGGCCATATGCCGCTATCGGAGGTGCCCTCGGCATTAACCCAAGAGGCTATAGTGTCGAAGCTGTGTATATTCAACCAGTCCCTTAAGCAGGATTTCCTTATTGAGAAGCCCCGTATTGCTGTCCTCTCGCTTAACCCGCATGCCGGTGACGAGGGTCTGCTGGGGAAAGAGGAGGAGACCGTCATACGTCCGGCAATGGAAGAGGCGGAGCAGAAGGGTGTGATGTCTTTCGGTCCGTATGCTGCAGACGGCTTCTTCGGCTCTAAGATGTATGACAAGTTTGATGGTGTGTTGGCGATGTATCACGACCAAGGCCTGACGCCGTTCAAGGCAATTGCTATGGATGAGGGCGTCAACTATACTGCCGGGCTGCCCATCGTAAGGACATCTCCGGCTCATGGCACGGCCTACGACATTGCAGGGAAGAACCTCGCCTCCGAGGAATCGTTTCGCCATGCCCTCTATGCCGCTCTTGATATCTACCGCAATAGAGCCATCTACCGTGAGGCAACGGCTAACCCGCTTCGCAAGCAGTATTTCGACAAGAGCAATGACAGTGAGAAACTGGACCTTACCAAAGACGATTACGAGGAAATCTAACTCCTTTCCGAAGGGATTTTGTTTTTAACATTCTTTAGGTGGTATGTACCGCTCCCCGGGGAGCGGATGGGTGCTTCAGCCTCGGAGCGGATAGGTGCTTCAGCCTCGGAGCGGATAGGTGCTACAGCCTCGGAGCGGATGGGTGCTACAGCCTCGGAGCGGATGGGTGCTTACAAATAAGAGAATTATTGTATGAAAAAGAGTTTGCTGTCGTTGCTTTTTCTCCTCTCCTTCGCTTGTGCGTGGGCGCAAGGGGGGCTGAGCAACGAGGCGCAGATAAGCGTGCTGACGGCTGCCCCTTCCGACGATGAGGTATACACCGTGTATGGGCATACTGCCCTTAGGGTGAGGGATGCGCAGAAGAAGCTGGATGTGGTGTTCAACTATGGCATCTTCGACTTCTCAAAGCCCAACTTCATCTATCGCTTTGCCCGTGGGGAGACCGACTATAGGTTGGCTGCCTGCAAGTTTCAGGATTATATCATAGAATATCAGATGCGTGGGAGCGAGGTGACCGAGCAGGTGCTCAACCTCACAGGGGAGGAGGTCCAAAGGCTTTGGCATGCGCTTGTGGTGAATGTGCAACCCGAGAATGCCGTCTACCGCTACAACTTCTTCTACGACAACTGTGCCACCCGCCCCATTGCCCTCGTGGAAAAGCATGTGGAGGGCACGGTGAAGTATAACGACCCGCCCGCGCCGCAGACATTCCGCTCTCTCATCAATCATTGCACACGAAACCACCCGTGGCTGACTTTTGGTTGCGACCTGGCTCTTGGCAGCCCCACCGACCATCTTGCCTCGGCGCACGAGATGCTCTTCCTTCCGCTATATCTGAAGGATGCCCTCGGGAAGGCCACCATTGTGGGCTCGGATGGGAGCGAGCGTAAGTTGGTTAGCACTACTCGCCTACTTGCCGAGGAGGCAGAGGATGCCGAAGAGGGGGGCGGAGGGCTCACCCCGATGCTGTGCGCCACGATGCTCTTTGTGCTCATACTGCTGATAACCTTCGTGGAATGGAGGAAGAGGACCTACTATAGGTGCGTCGACTGTCTCTTGTTTGCCTCTTCGGGGGCGGCGGGAGTGGTGTTGTTCTTCCTCTGCTTCGTGTCTGTTCACCCTCACGTATGGCCCAATTGGCTGGTCGTATGGCTGCATCCGCTGGGGCTGATAGCCGCCGTGCTGTCAGCAGTAAAAAAGCTCGGGAGGGCTGCATATTACTACCATTTTATTAACTTTGCGGCGCTCACGCTGCTATTGGCAGGGTGGTGTTTCATCCCGCAACACATGAATATGGCTTTTATCCCGCTTGTTGCCACTCTTTGGCTTCGCTCCGGATATGGGATATACAGGTGGCGGGCACATATCTGAAGAGATGGAGAACAGAATGAGAAAAATAATAACGTCGCTTATCGCTATCTTGGTTGTCACCAACCTTGAGGCGCAGCAACGTGCCCCCAAACTGGTTGTTTGCATCACCGTAGACCAGCTGAGAGGTGATTATATAGAGTATTTCTACAATACATTCGGTGAGCGCGGCTTCAAGCGCTTGATGAACGAGGGGCTGGTGTATAACAATATCCGCTTTGAGTTCTCCGATGTGGACAGGGCAAGCGCCTTTGCCACCCTCTTTACCGGAAGCAACCCTTGCTTCCACGGTGTTACCGGAAACAAAGTCTATGACTTCGACAACGACAAGGAGACTTCCGTATTATACGATAAGGACTTCCTCGGGAACTATACGCGAGAGAACTACTCGCCCAAGATGCTCTTCAGCTCCACTATTGGCGATGAGCTGAAGATAGCTTCCTCCGGACGCAGCGACGTGTATGCCATTGCTCCCGAGCCTGAGAGCGCAATCCTCTCTGCCGGACATGCTGCCAACGGCGCATTCTGGATGGACGACATAAACGGGAAGTGGGCCACCACAACCTACTATAAGGATATCCCTTGGTATGTGGACCGCTATAACAA
>CAVGKO010000148.1:0-4283 GCA_963629885.1 Anaerobutyricum sp. | reverse complement strand
TAACGGGGTCGACAAACAGTGAAGTACTCATTGGCAAGGCCGGATGATTGGTCGCCTCTATCCACTTGCCCTGATAATTAATCCACGTTGTGTTTTTGGTTGTTTCCCCTTGCGGAAGGTTGTAGGCAGAAAAAGAAGCCCCGTCTGATGCTGTCCGAATCTTGTAGCCGATAAAGAAATCCCCGGACACATATACCGGAGAGGAAAAGGTGACAAACGTTTCTTGGTCCCGGCTCAAGGGCTTGGTGGAACTGACAATGTTCTTCTTATTATATGAAATGAATGATGGCTTGAATGATTCGGAGTGGAGCAAGGTTTCCGGTTTGCCATTACCATTATATATAGTTATCTCCACATCAACCGTTCCATCTTGGGTGATTGCCGGATTTACAATATATGCGCCATACACCCTTGCTTCTCCGGTCACATTATACGCCTCGGCAAATTCGTCCATGCCAAGAGAATTGTTTCCAAACGCAGCGCCGCTCTCCGGCGACGACAGAAGAGAGGATTCTATCTTCTCTTGTTTTCCGCTCTCCTTGATATTGCTCAATCGGATGCAGGGCGTTGCGCCATAAGGGTCGATGCCGTCGCAAAGCCGGTCTTCGTTTTCTCCTAAGGGGTCGAGCCATACCTTCAACTGCTTGTCGGCATCTTCAGACACTTCCCAACTTTGGCTTATGGCAAAGTAGTAATCGTTGTATGGATACGGACAACTGGACTCGCCGCCCGACAGCCCTCCAATTAATCGGTTGTTGTTGTCGAACAAACCGGAGCCGGAAGAACCGCCGGCTGTACTGCCGCTTGTCCACTCCTTTACGTGCCAATGTCCGTTATCAATAAAGTTCACTCCGCCTCCGGGGTAGGTTGCCAGTTCAACGTCATCGGCAGTGTTGAGTCTTTTGACGGAACCGTTCGGGTGGTGCAGTCCCACATAAGGGGCCTCGCCTTTATCCTTGGCATTCCATCCGGCATAATATGGTTGGTAATAGGCAGGGGGAGTCTCTGTCAACTCCAACAGTGCAATATCAGTATTCTCATTGATTGCCCTCAGATGGGTGGAAGCCATCGAAAGCTCTTCTGTACCCCTCATGACCGGGTCACAAACCGGGCTCTCATACTTAAAGAACATGATTATATTCCCGGCTATCGTCTCATAATCCGGATTGGAGATGGTGAACTGATTGTTCAAACAATGCGAGGCGGTAAGCATATAGGGCTTGCCGTCGTTAAGCGTGTTATTAATCAATGTGCCGGAACAAGCCGTTTCGCCATTGACTACAATAAGCACAACGCTACGGCCGATATCGTTGTATTTGTCGGTAGCCTCCTCATAACACACCAACGGGTTCATGCACCCATGCTTCGTAGCATTGTTGTCTTTGGGTTCATATCCCCTGAAGCCTCGATAGTCATGGTTCACCTCGCCCACCTTCAGCTTGCCGTGGAAAGCGGCATTTGCCGGCTCTTGGTATTCAATTATCAGTGCGTCGCCGTCGACGGGCGATACGGGAAGTTTCTTTAGCTCGGAGTTGTTGAGATGGTTGAACGCCCCAAGGACTTGTGTTTGGTCGGGGTCATAGAGAAACAGCTGGGCACCTTCCGGCAGGTCGTATTCGGAGAACAATATATTAATGGAATAAGCCCCTTCGGAGCGTATCCCGAGCCGCCATACCCGTGTGCCGTCTGCTTGAGTGAACCAACTGCCCGAATTATCCGGTGTATAGTCTGTCATAAACTTATATGCAAAATGGAATCCGCTGCGCAGGTCACTTTCGTTTAGCGAATCGAGCCGTAGCTGCTCCGCAACGTCGAAAGAAGGCATCTCCTCGAAGGCCATTTCCGCACGGGTAGTCAACGCCGAAACAGGGAGGGGCTTTCCTCCATGGCTAACCTGACTTATCGCGTAGCCGGAAGACAACAAGCACAGAAAGAAAAGAATGACTGACTTTTTCATATATCCGCAAATGTATGTTTTTCTTTTAACTTATTCGTGATTTTTATCTAAGTTTGCCGAACAAAAGAAGGAACCAATAACACAAATTTAAACAGTAAAGATATGGCAACAACACCTCCGTTTAAGTACGAAGCACCTTTCCAGTTGGGAGAGGATAAGACTGAATATTATCTGCTGACAAAGGACTATGTCTCTGTTGGCGAGTTTGAAGGCACACCGGTGCTGAAGGTGGCAAAAGAAGGATTGACCGCCATGGCGAATGCCGCTTTCCGCGACGTATCGTTCATGCTCCGTCGTTCGCACAACCAGCAGGTGGCAAAGATACTGAGCGACCCCGAGGCAAGCGACAACGACAAATACGTGGCTCTTACCTTCCTTCGCAACGCCGAAGTGGCAAGCAAGGGGATGCTGCCTTTCTGCCAAGATACCGGTACGGCTATTGTTCATGGCGAAAAGGGACAGCAGGTGTGGACAGGCTATTGCGACGAGGAAGCTCTCTCGCTGGGTGTCTACAAGACCTATACCGAGGAGAACCTGCGCTACTCACAGAACGCTCCCCTCTCTATGTATGAAGAGGTAAACACCAAATGCAACCTCCCCGCACAGATTGACATTGAAGCTACCGAGGGCATGGAATACAAGTTCCTCTGCGTAACCAAAGGTGGTGGCTCGGCAAACAAGACTTATCTCTATCAAGAGACAAAAGCCATCCTCAACCCTGCCACTCTCGTTCCGTTCTTGGTTGAGAAGATGAAGACATTGGGTACAGCCGCTTGTCCTCCTTACCATATTGCTTTCGTCATCGGCGGTACTTCTGCCGAGAAGAACCTGCTCACCGTGAAGTTGGCATCCACACACTACTACGACGAGCTGCCTACCACGGGTAGCGAGGGCGGACGTGCCTTCCGTGATATAGAGCTTGAGAAACAAGTGCTCGACGAGGCACACCGCATCGGTTTGGGTGCTCAGTTTGGTGGCAAGTATTATGCTCACGACGTACGTATCATCCGTTTGCCGCGCCACGGTGCTTCTTGCCCGGTAGGCTTGGGCGTGTCTTGCTCTGCTGACCGTAACATCAAATGTAAAATCAATAAGGATGGTATATGGATTGAGAAACTCGATGACAATCCAGGCGAATTGATTCCGGCTGAACTGCGTCAGGCAGGTGAAGGTAATGCTGTGAAGATTGACCTCAACCGTCCGATGGCAGAGATACTGAAAGAACTTGGCAAATACCCTGTAGCTACTCGTTTGTCGCTCAACGGTACCATCATCGTGGGCCGCGACATTGCTCACGCCAAACTGAAAGAACGTTTGGACAAGGGTGAAGACCTCCCACAATACATCAAGGACCATCCTATCTACTACGCCGGACCGGCCAAGACTCCGAAGGGAATGGCTTGCGGCTCTATGGGACCGACCACAGCCGGACGTATGGACCCGTATGTTGACCTCTTCCAAAGCCATGGCGGCAGTATGATTATGTTGGCAAAAGGTAACCGCAGCCAACAGGTGACCGACGCATGCAAGAAGCACGGCGGATTCTACCTCGGCTCTATCGGTGGACCGGCAGCCATCCTTGCTCAGAACAATATCAAGAGCATCGAATGCTTGGAATATCCGGAGTTGGGTATGGAAGCCATCTGGAAGATTGAAGTGGAGAACTTCCCTGCGTTTATTTTGGTTGACGACAAGGGAAACGATTTCTTTAAGCAACTGAAGCCACGTTGCGCTTGTAAACGATAAGCTTCTATTTATTATATCACCAAGGGGGTAATCACTTTTCAGAGTGTTTGCCCCCTTCTTTTTTACCCGCTCAAACGGCTGTCAACCGACGGCTGATTTTGGGAGGTATAAACCTCCGGGGAAATGGGTATCGACAGCCTGTTTTCGTTTATACGAATAAATCGCCCGTTTTATACGAATAACTTGACGAGTTTATTCGTATCACCGCCAAAACGGGTATTGATAGTTTTGCCCGAAGCTATTAATAGAATTGGGCAAATCTATTTAGTAGAATTTTTCAAGAGGTTCGAACCTTTTGCCCCAAACGTTCGAACCTTTTCGTCCAAAGGTTCGAACCTCCGGAAATCAGACCATCGGTCGTTTTCATCAAAACCATCGGTCCTTTTGGGCAAAACCATCGATGGTCTCCGTTTTCTCCCGCAAGACGGGTTTTCCCAAACTTGATATCAAGTTTACCCAAATGTGATATCAAGTTTGAGCAAATGTGATATCACATTCGTTTTTCTTGTCATTCCGCCAAGACGCAAAAAGCCCCGACATTCGGATTGACGTCGGGGCTTCCTTATCTTAATGATATCGC
>CAVGKO010000147.1:0-4360 GCA_963629885.1 Anaerobutyricum sp. | reverse complement strand
TGCTATCAGAGAGGGCGGAATCTACGTGGATGTGACATTTGGAGGAGGGGGGCATTCGCGCGAAATCTTGAATCGGATGGATTGTGGTGGAAGGCTTTATGGCTTCGACCAAGATGTCGATGCCGAACAAAATGCCCTTGACGACCCCCGATTTGTGTTTGTCCGCAGCAATTTCCGTTATCTCTACAATTTCATGCGATATTATGGGGTATGTGGTGAGGTGGATGGTATACTTGCAGACCTCGGCGTGTCGTCCCATCATTTCGATGATAAAGACCGCGGATTTTCTTTCCGCTTCGACGGGGCATTGGATATGCGTATGAACACCCGTGCCGCTCGGACGGCTGCCGACGTTGTCAATACCTATACCGAAGAGGCGTTGGCGGATGTCTTTCGTTTGTATGGCGAACTGAAGCCCGCACATAGGTTGGCTTCGTTGATTGTTACTGCGAGGGAGGGCAAAAAGATTGAAACGATTGGCGATTTCTTGGAGCTGGTGAAGCCCCTCGTGGGAAAAGATAAAGAGAAGAAGTTCCTGGCGCAGGCGTTTCAGGCGCTTCGTATTGAGGTGAACGACGAGATGCGTGCCTTGAGGGAGATGTTGGTGCAAACGCTGCAGGTGTTGAAGCCCGGCGGACGTTTGGTTGTGATTACCTATCACTCTTTGGAAGACAGATTGGTGAAAAACTTCCTGAAGACGGGAAATTTTGAAGGAAAGAGCGAGCAGGACTTCTTTGGAAACATAAAGACCCCGTTCCGTATGGTGAACAACAAGGTGATTGTGCCTTCCGAGGAAGAGATTGAAAGAAACCCCCGCTCAAGAAGTGCAAAGCTGAGAATAGCGGAAAAATTGATGATTGAAGAATAGTATGGAAGAAAATCAGCAACGTAAGAAATCGAAGACAAAAGAGAGACGTCTTTCCCTCTTGTATGTGCTTGGCGGTGGTATTCTGACGGAAGATTTTATCGTTAAACATACACGGATGATTGTGCTTGTTGTGATAATGATATTCTTCTTCATAGGTAACCGCTACACCTGTATGCAGAAGTTGCGTGAGATAGACCGCCTGCAGCAACGCTTGCGCGATATCCGTTTCGAGGCATTGTCGGTCTCCTTTGAACTGACGAAGAGCAGTCTCAAGTCGGAAATCGAGTCGTCAATCGAAGAACAAGGTATAGAATTGGAAGGAGCCAAAACTCCGCTGTATGAACTCTACGAATAGAATATGGCTGAAGAGAACGAACCGATAGAGACCGCTCAGAAAAGTAACCAGATACTGATTCGTTACTTTATTGTTGTATTGCTGCTGGGATTGGTGGCGGTTGGCATATTGGTATGGATGTTCAACACTGCCTTCGTTGAGAGGGATAAGTGGATAAAAGTGTCGGAGAGTCAGAAACGTCCTGACCGTTTGATTATGCCCGGGCGAGGCAATATCTATTCCTTCGACGGCAAGCTGATGGCTACCAGTGTTCCACAATACTACACCTATATGGACTTCCGTGCCGACGGCTTTTCTGTCGATACATTTCTTGAGTCGAAGGTAAACGGCGTTGACTCGTTGTCGATTTATCTGTCCAGGAAATTCGGGAAACGGTCGCCTGCCGGCTATAAGGCTCATTTGCTTCGTGGGTTGAAGAGCAAGAGCCGTCAGTATCCCGTATGCGAAGGCCGTATCAGCTATTCCGAACTGAAGGAAATGAAGAAATTCCCGTTCCTTCGTTTGAACCGAAACAAGAGTGGATTCTACACCAAAGAGATGGTGCAACGTCAGAAACCGTTTGTTTCCTTGGCGTCGCGTACTATCGGAGATATATACGGAGAGATTGAAGCCGGGGGCTTGACCAAAGGAAAGAACGGACTGGAGCTGCAATACGATTCGTTGCTTCGCGGTGAGGCTGGACTGAGCTCCGTGCGTCGCTTGGGCGGTGGATGGACCAACGTTGTTGAGGTGGAGCCCGTAGACGGTATGGATATCCGTACAACAATCGACATCGGCATACAAGACATTACCGAGAAGTCTTTGGTGGATATGTTGAAGAAGATTGATGCCGAGTCGGGCACAGCCGTCGTGATGGAGGTGTCGACGGGAGAGGTAAAGGCAATATCGAATATGGACCGTATCCGCGAGGGTGTTTACGACGAGATAAAGAATCATGCCGTGGCAGATGAGATAGAGCCGGGCTCCACCTTCAAGGTCGCTTCCATGATGGTGGCATTGGAAGACGGCGTTTGTCAGCCGGGCGACACGGTGGACACGGGCAACGGTATATTCATGTATAAGGGAAGCCGCATGACAGACCACAACAAGCATAAGGGCGGCTATCATCGCATCACGGCGGAGCAAGCCATATGGAATTCTTCCAACATCGGTGTTGCCAAAATCATCCTAAAGGGATACGAAAAGAACCCGACCAAGTTTGTGGAGGGTTTGTATCGCGAGGGCTGGAACATCCCATTGAACTTAGAGATACCGGGAGCCGGGCGTGCCAAGATTCGTATGCCAAACGATACGGTTCTATATTGGTCGAAAACAACCCTGCCGTGGATGTCCTTCGGATACGAAACGCAGATACCTCCTATCTATACCCTGACGTTCTTCAACGCCATAGCCAACGGAGGCAAGATGGTGCGTCCCATTTTCACGAAAGAGATATTGAGGGGAGGAAAGACGGTGCAGAGCTTCTCGACAGAGGTCCTGAAATCGTCGATTTGTTCCGACAAGACATTGGCAATTATCAAGGACATGTTGCTGGGAGTGGTTGAGTATGGAACAGGTAAGGTTGTGCATTCGGATGTTGTCAGCATAGCAGGCAAGACAGGTACGGCACAGATTGCTTCCGGCGGTGTTTACCGTACGAGTGGTCACCAAGTCTCTTTCTGCGGATATTTCCCGGCAGACAAGCCGAAGTACTCTTGCATAGTTGTGATTCGTCGCCCGCGTATCGGTTATCCCTCGGGAGGAACAATGTCGGGAGGAGTGGTAAAAGCCATTGCAGAGAAGGTCTACGCAAACGATATGTCGATTGACGTACGTGATATGGAGCGCGACTCGTTGGCTGTGATGCAACCCTCGGTGAAGAACGGCGACTTGGATGCATTGGAGAATACCTTGGACGAGTTTGATATTGATGTGGAAACAGACAGCATAGAAACAAAGTGGGTGACCTCGAAGTGGGTTGAAGGAGACGACAAGCTCCATTTGCATGACCTGACGATACGCGAAGGGCTGGTGCCTAATGTGGTTGGTATGGGAGCAAAGGATGCCGTCTACCTGCTTGAGAGAGCCGGACTGAGGGTAACACTGGATGGAATGGGACGGGTTTCGTCTCAGTCGGTTGGTCCGGGTACGCGAGTTGCCAAAGGCCATACCGTCCGCTTGACATTGAAATAAACCAAAAGGGCAGGTCTTTGTCGGCTTGCCGCAAAATATATATAGAATGGAACTGAAGAGATTGATTCATACGTTGGACGTTGAGGAAGTATTGGGCAACGATGAGGTGGAAATCAAAGGTGTTCAATCGGATTCACGAAAGGTGGAAGACGGTTTTTTGTTTGTTGCAGTCAGAGGTACGGCTGTTGACGGGCATAATTATATCAACGGAGCCGTGGCAGGCGGTGCTGTGGCTGTTGTTTGCGAGGAAATACCCTCTCTTTCGGATGTATCGGGGAGAGATGTTTGTTTTATCCGTGTGAAGGATTCGGCAGAGGCCTTGGGCAAGGTTGTTTCCTCATGGTATGGCAACCCTTCTGACAAGCTGACCTTGGTGGGGGTTACCGGCACAAACGGAAAGACTACTATTGCCACCCTGCTGTATGAGATGTTTCGCAAGATGGGGCATAAGGCGGGTTTGATTTCCACCGTGTGTAATTATATCGACGGCGAGGCAATCCCTACGGAGCATACAACACCCGATACAATCACCCTCCACAGCCTGATGGCGCGGATGGTGGATGCCGGATGCGAATATGCCTTTATGGAGGTCAGCTCGCATTCCATCGACCAGAGGCGTATCAGCGGTCTGTCGTTCAATGGTGGCATCTTTACCAACCTGACGCGCGACCATTTGGATTATCATAAAACGGTGGAGAACTATCTTAAGGCAAAGAAGAAGTTTTTCGACGACCTGCCTTCTGATGCTTTTGCACTGACCAATGCCGACGACAAATCCGGCTTGGTTATGCTTCAGAATACAGCGGCGAAGAAGTTGACCTATTCGCTCCGCACCTTGGCCGATTTCAAGGGGAAGATTCTTGAGTCGCATATCGACGGGACAGAGATGGTTATCAACGGTCATGAGGTGGCTGTCCATTTTGTGGGGCGTTTCAATGCATATAACCTCTTGGCTGTATATGGCG
>CAVGKO010000146.1:0-4369 GCA_963629885.1 Anaerobutyricum sp. | reverse complement strand
CATCTCTCCCCGTTCCACTTCCAAGTCTATTCCTTTCAAGACGTGTAAGGGAGCGCCGTTGAAATACGTTTTGTTTATTCCCTTCAGTTGAATCATCTTTGTTATCATTACTCTTCTTATTAAACGCACCCACTACCTAATACGCTGCATTTTTAGGGAAGTTTTTTATTGAACGAGTTGCGCCGAGCTTTCGTTTTCCACCTTTAGGTTGTAGCCTTGGGGCAGTTGTATGGAGTATTCAATTTTGTTACCCAAGCGTTTCCACTCAAGGCTTACCGCTTCGCCACGTATGGGGATTGTTCCCGAGCAATGCTCCAATACTATATCCGAGAAGCGAAGGGTTATCTCCTTGTTCCTGCGGTCTATCTTGGCTATTCCCAATATGTCCCGATAGAGCACATGGGCAATGTAGGAAGCAAAGCCGTGGTCGCAGCTGGCATAGTTACCCATATGTTCCCAAAGCGTACCTGTACGGTCTGCCATCGAGAAGAAATAGTCTTGTATCTCGAGCAACATCTGACTCTGCAAGCCATAGCGCGAAAGCAGGTCCATCCGCATATAATTCCCCATGAAAGCATTTGCCGGGAAGACGTTGGGATAGGTTACGGAAGCATTTCTGTTTGGTCCGAACCGGGTAGTAAGCTTCTCCCAAAGCTCCGGGTGCGACTTGGGGGTTGCTATATCGAAGAAGAAGGCATAATACTGACATACCTCCGAGGTATTGCCGGTCACCTTCAGCCGCCCGTCTTCCATCACTGCGTTGTCGACAAAGAACTCACCGTTGAACGACTGCCTAAGGATTGTCTCACGGATAGCCTCCGACTTCTTCTTCCACCCATCGTTGCCATACAGCCGGGCGGCACTCCCAAGGGCTGCGGCGTAGAGCATATTGGAGGGATAGTTGACGTCCTGCACAAAATTGCTTGCCTTCGACCATTCGATGAACACCCAACTCTCCAAGTTCTGCAACAATCCGTCGTTGTTTTCGAAACGGGCGAAATAATTAAGAAGTTTCTCTATCCTCGGCTTTAGGCGGGTGACCAACTCAGCATCTCCGCCGTTCTGCGCATAGTCGTCCACCTGGAGGATGAACCACAGCGACCAGTTGGGGATGAATATACCATCGTTATGGTCCGCCGGATAGCACATGGGAATCATCCCATCGGGAAGAAACCCAAAGCCCTCGGGCAAGGCATAGTTTTCGTAGAAGTTGTGAGCCACGAGGGAGCACCCGGTAAACTCTCTTTCCATTATACCGGAGAAATAGCTGTCGCATAGCCAACCGGCACGTTCCCGCGAGGGACAGTCCATAAACACATCCAAGGCATTCTGGTGGAAGGTCTCACGGGCAGCGTTGTAGATGGCATTCAGCTTGTAGTTGCTGCAAGTGAATGTGGCAGACATGTTCTTGGGATAGGCGAACTCTCTCAGATAGACGTCTTCCACCCGGCAATCGCCTTCAAGGGCAATCACCTTAAGATATCTGTAGGTATACGATTCGAGGGACTCAAGGTTGTATGTCCCCGGCTCCAGCTCAAAAATAATCTGGTTGTTGATGTCAGCCATACGCTGCTTGGTGTTGACATCCCCGTCGGTCAGCATCTCGTCGAAGTAGAAACACAGACGGCTCTTCGTGGGGCAAACCACCCGGGCACCCAAGAAGCCTGAGAGGTTCACTCCTTGGTCGAACACAAAGAACTCTCCCTTCTTCAGCGGATATGTATCCATGGCGCCAAACGGTTTATTCACGATATGCCTTACATCCGTAGCTATCTCCTGCATCTCCTGCGAGGGCAGAGGCTTCTCCAGTTCCGATTCCTTATAGCCCTTAAACTTATCGCCAATGCCCGTCAGCGACCTGTCTTTGTAGTATTTCTCCGGGACGACTCTCTTTATGGTTCCAAAGGAATAGACGGATTGGGGGTTGTGCTTCTCAAACGTAGGTTGCGGCACATTGCGGGGCAATAGTCTCACGGCGGGGAAGACCGATAGCTTCAGCTTCTTCAGAGGTATGTCCATGGAGGTGCGCCACTCGTCGTAGCCCTCTTTCATCCGATAGTATTCGGTAAAGGGGCGCTGAAAGCTGTAGCGCTCCACCTTCTGCACTCTCTCCTCTATGCAAAACGCCTCAAACGAAGGCTTCCCACCCGTTGCCAAAACCGTCTTGCCGTCCGCCTCCACTTCCGAGAGGAGGAAGGAGGGCTGGTCGAGGGTGTAATAAGAATTGACATTATATCCTGCCACCTCAATAGCCACGATGTTGTTGCCGGGCTTAACCCTTTCGCTCAAATCATATTCGTCCACTCTGAAGTATCCGTGGGCAGCCCGTGCCGGTCCCGAGCCAACAAACTCACCGTTTATAAAGCACCGGTAGAGGGTGGATGCCGCTATTCGGAGAACGACCTTCTCGCCCCCCTCAGCCTTGAAAGAGCCACGGAAGCCCAGGGTCAGATTCATCTCTTTCTCTCTCCCCTTGGCCCATACCGGCAGTGCCTTCTTCATCACGACGCCATCCGAGGCAGACGAGAACACCGGGAACACAATCAGTTGCAACAGCAACAAAGCTATCAAGTACAATCTTTTTCTTTTCATGATACAATCTTATCCAAAATCTTGTCCAATACCCCAACATAATAGAATGGTATGTTGATGAGACGGAAGGGATGCCCCGTGGGCGATGTCACCTCGTCTATGCTATATTCTCCCGGCCATATCCGTATGGCAAACTCCGGCGCTTCGGGGGAAGACATAAAGGAATGAAGCGAACGCAGGTAGGCATTTGCCCCCGACTTCACTTCGATAGGCAGAATGGTTGACCGGTATTGCCATACAAAGTCCACTTCAGCAGAGGAACCTTTCTTGTCGCGCACCCAAAAATACTGTTCGTTTCGATAGTTACGGTCCAACACCACTCGCAGCTCCTGCGCAACAATCTGCTCGGCGGCATGCCCTTTCCATACATCCAACAAAGAAGTGTTTCTTAGATACTCTGTCTGTATGTCCACCGAGAAGTTCATGATGCCGGAATCAACCCATATCAATTTCGGCTTTCTGTTTAATGACGGGATGGCCGGAGCCTTTATCGCAGTGATGGGATAATCCAAACTAAGCAGGAAAGCCTTTTGCATCACTTCCATGGCTTCATGCACCTCTTTGCTGTTGTAGTTGCTACCACCAAAGCGATTGAAGGTAATGGTTTGTCCGGCTTCTGCCCATCCATGGGTAAGGAGATGGCGCAACACCTTCACTTGGCTGTCGTTTTTGGCATATTTCTCCACATCCTCATTATATCCATCCAATAGCGAACGATAGATGGGTGCCAAGTGCACAATATCGCCATGCCGGGCATATTCCACCAAGACCTCAGGCATACCTCCCACAAGGGTGTATCGGTTGAAATGGTTGAGAAGCATCTCATGATAGAGAGGCGACACCTTGATGTCGTTTATCATCCCGGCCAATGGCTCCTCCCCCATGGCATTGAGATATTCCAAGAAGGAGCAGGGTCGAAGAGAAAGATATTCCACTCGCCCAACGGGGAAAGATATTCGTTGCTTAATGAGTGTCTGAAGGCGCGAACCTGCCGCAATGATATGCAACCATGGCATCTTTTCATAGAAGTATCTTAGCAGTCCTACGGCTTTGGGCTCGTTCTGTATCTCATCGATAAACAAGAGAGTGCGCTTCGACGAATCCACTAATATCTTCTTTTGAAGGCAAAGGTATTGGTAGATTTCGTCCACATCGTCAGACTTGGTAAAGATGAAAGCATCCGCTTCTTGCTCCAAATTCAACTTTATGTACACCTCATATTGCTTGCTGAATTCATCCACAAGCGTTGTCTTACCCACCTGCCTTGCGCCTCGCAACACCAATGGTTTCCGGTTCTCTTTCTCACTCCATTTCTGAAGTTCTGTTAGTAATTGCCGATGTATCATACTTAATTATCTTGATTACACGGCACAAAGGTATGTCCTTTTCCCAAAGCATAGGCAAAAACCGTAAGATTTGTGCCCAAAGTATAGGCAAAACACCCGGGATTTATGCCCAAAGCATAGGCAAAACCATTATCCATGGAAGACAGTCAATCGGCAGCAGTTTTGGAGGACATATATATGTTTCGAGCAAAAGATATATATGTTTTGGCAAAGACATATATATGTCTGCTCCCGGGTTATTCGAATAAATGACCCGTTTTATACGAATAAACTGACGATTTTATTCGTATAACCGCCAAAACGGGTATCAATAGTTTTGCTCGAAGCTATTAATAGAATTGGGCAAATCTATTAGTAGAAATTCTCACGAGGTTTGAAATTTTCGTTCTCTCGGCAAAGCGAATTTTCCCGATGGGCTAGCCGTTTTGGGC
>CAVGKO010000145.1:0-4388 GCA_963629885.1 Anaerobutyricum sp. | reverse complement strand
CCTGTGGGGCACATACCTTCCCGTATGCCGACATACAGAACGAGACGGCGGTTGTTGAGCACGAAGCCACGACCAGCAAGATTAGCGAGGAGCAGTTGTTTTATTGCCGCCAGAGAGGCATCTCCGTGGAGGAGGCCGTGGGGCTGATTGTAAACGGATATGCCCGTGAGGTGATGAACAAGTTGCCTATGGAATTTGCCGTTGAGGCGCAGAAGCTGCTTACCATATCGTTGGAGAGCAGTATAGGGTAAATCAAATTGTCAATTCATAAAGTTATGTTAGAGATAAAGAACTTGCATGCCAACATCAATGGCAAAGAGATATTGAAGGGAATCGACCTCGTTGTAAAGGCAGGTGAGGTGCATGCCATCATGGGACCTAACGGTTCGGGCAAGAGCACGCTCAGCAGTGTGCTTGTGGGTAATCCGGCTTATGAGGTGACCCAAGGGGAGGTTACCTTCAACGGAAAGGACCTTTTGGCACTGGCACCCGAAGACCGCAGCCGCGAGGGGATATTCCTCAGCTTCCAATACCCGGTGGAAATCCCGGGCGTCAGCATGGTTAACTTCATGCGTGCCGCGCTGAACGAGCACCGCAAGTATCGTGGCCAAGAGCCGGTGTCGGCTACCGACTTCCTTAAGCTGATGCGCGAGAAGCGTGCCATTGTTGAGTTGGACAATAAGCTGGCGAGCCGTAGTGTGAACGAAGGCTTCTCCGGTGGTGAGAAGAAACGTAACGAGATATTCCAGATGGCGATGCTGGAGCCCAAGTTGGCTATCCTTGACGAGACCGACAGCGGCTTGGATATAGATGCCCTCCGTATTGTGGCACGTGGAGTGAACCAGCTGCGTACACCCGAGAATGCTGCTATTGTTATCACGCACTACCAACGTCTGCTGGACTATATCAAGCCGGATGTGGTGCATGTGCTCTATAAGGGACGTATCGTGAAGACTGCCGGTCCGGAGCTTGCCCTCGAGCTGGAAGAGAAGGGCTACGACTGGATAAAGAAAGAGATGGGGGACGCCTAAGATGAGAGCCGAACAACAATATATCGACCTCTTTACCCGCTACGAGGATTTGGTAAGGAAGCATAGCGCCGCGGTGATGAACGCGCCGAGGGCTGAGGCTTTTGCCGATTTCGAGCGCATGGGATTCCCTTCGGTGAAGAGCGAAGATTATAAATATACGGATGTGGAGCAGGCCTTTGCTCCCGACTATGGGGTCAACATCAACCGCCTGGCAATCCCGGTGAACCCTTATGATGTGTTCCGTTGTGATGTCCCCAACCTCAGTACTTCCCTCTATTTCGTTGTCAACGACTCTTTCTACGAGAAGATGATGCCCAAGGCACATCTCCAGGAGGGCGTTTATGCCGGAGGGTTGAAGCGATTTGCCGAGGAGTATCCCGAGGTGGCAGCCCGCTATTATGGTAAGGCGGCGAAGAGTAGCCACGACGGCATCATCGCTCTCAATACTATGTTGGCGCAAGACGGTTTTGTGCTCTATGTGCCCGGGGGCATAACCCTTGAGAGACCCATCCAGCTGATTAATATACTGCGCAGCGATGTGGATACGATGGCAAACCGCCGTGTGTTGGTGATTATGGAGCCGCGCTCATCAGCCAAGCTGCTGGTGTGCGACCATAGCATCGACGACGTGAAGTTTCTTGCCACACAAGTTGTGGAGGTCTTTGCCGGCGAAGGGGCTTATTTCGATTACTACGACTTGGAGGAGAGCAGCGTCTCCACCACTCGTTTTGCTTCGGTGCATGTGAAACAAGAGGCCATGAGCAATGTCTTGATTAACGGCATCACTCTCAACAACGGCCTTACGCGCAACAACTACTATATCGACCTCGGCGGCGAGCATGCGGAAACGATGCTGTGCGGACTGTCGGTGGCAGACCGTGAACAGCATGTCGACACCTACAGCCTTATCACCCATGCCGTGCCCAATTGCACGAGCAACGAATTGTTTAAATATATCCTCAACGATAGGGCGGTGGGAGCCTTCAGCGGACGTATCTTGGTGGAGGAAGGGGCCGAGAACACAACAGCCTATCAAGCCAACCGTAACCTCTGTGCCACCCGCGAGGCTCGTATGTATAGCAAGCCGCAACTGGAGATTTATGCCGACGACGTGAAATGCTCGCATGGCATGACCACCGGACAGCTCGACGAGAATGCCCTCTTCTATATGCGTAGCCGCGGCATCCCTCTCAGCGAGGCACGGATGATGCTGAGTGTGGCATTCACGGCGGATGTAATCGACTGCGTAAGGTTGGATGTCTTGAAAGACCGTCTGCATAAGTTGGTGGAGAAACGCTTCCGCGGTGAGTTGGCGCGTTGTGCCGACTGCCATATATGTAAGTAAGGAAAAAACAGATGGGCTGGCCCTTTCAAGCAAAACGGCTAGCCCATCGGGAAAATCCGCTTTGACGAGAAAATCGAAGACCATCGATGGTCTGTTTTTCGGAGGTACGAACCTTTCGACGAAAAGGTTCGAACGTTTGGGGCAAAAGGTTCGAACCTCGTAAGAAATTCTACTAATAGCTTTGCCCAATTCTATTAATAGCTTCGGGCAAAACTATTGATACCCGTTTTGGCGATTATACGAATAAAATCGTCAATTTAATCGTATAAAACGGGTCATTTATTCGAATAAACCAAAAGCTGATTATTGATGCCCATTATCGGAAGGTATAAACCTCCGAAAAACCGGAGTACCGATAGTTTTGAGGAAAAGTACCGATAGTTTTGAGGAAAAGTACCGATACTTTCATTTTTGCCCTCCCTTGGCGGAGGGGTTGGCGGGAAACAAAAATGGGAGGAAAACTGTTTCGTTTTTCTCCCATTTTATGTCTAAAGAGACTATCCTTATAATGTCTCGAAGACGGCAAAGTTCTTTATCTGTGGCTTTGCCTTCGATTCTTCTACCACGAGCTTTATGGCCTCGAGGGTTTGTGCGTCGAAGCGCTCGATATGCTTATGTCCGATGCATGAGCCGGTGGTGAGGTTCACCCACTGGCCGTTCTTCTGACCCTTCAAGGTGTATTTCAATACGCGTTCGCCCTCGGCAATGTTCTCCTGCAAGATGACGCGGTCGACGCTGGTTGGTTTGTCGAATGTTATGGTGAGTTCGTTGCCCTTGCCGGATGTCTGCTTAAGCGGGTTGCCATACTGACGGGCAATTTCCTTACCAAGAAGCTCCACTTGATGAACATCGGCGTCGGGGATAAGGCCTCTGTTATCTACAACCAATCCGAGCAACATATTGGTGTTTCTTCCAACGCTTGTCTCATACTTTACCAAGAGTTCCGGGACGGTGAACATCATGCTGTCTTGCCCCTCCCTCCAGAACCAGCCGCCTTGGAACGAACGGTTCCATCTCAAAGTGAAGTCAGACTCTCCGGGGCACCAGAAAGGTGCGTCGGGTCTGCCGTTCAAACCGTTTATAACAAGAGTGCCGTCGGCATTCGTCGTAGAGTCGGCAGTGGCCCAACAAGGATATGGGGCAACGCCTTCCTCATTACCCACCCAACGAATCAGGTTGGGATGCCCGTACGGACCTTGAAAAGCAATGGCCTTTGGCTGCAGCTTCTCAACGAGAGCCAAAGCGTCGAAGCCACCCTTGTCCTTCGACAATACGCCGCCGTCGAACCAAATCTCAAACAACTCGCCATAGTTGCTCCACAGCTCGGTGAGCTGCTTCTGCACTATCTTATTATATTCCTCCTGCGATACGGGACCGTTCTTCTGCACGAGTCCGGGATTGTCTGCAAACAAAAATCCGTTGGCAGTAGTGCTGGCGTAGATACCCGGTTTGATGCCGAACTTCTTACAAGAGGCAACAAAGTCGGCCACGATATCGCCTTTGCCGTCCTTCCAAGGTGACTGCTTGATGCTGTATTCGTGTGCCTCGGTGGGCCATAGACTGAAGCCGCTGCAATGCTTGGCTACGAGTACGGCGTACTTGGCTCCCAGCTTGTGTGCCGTCTCAATCCATTGGTCGGTGTTAAGCTCGGTAGGGTTGAAGGTAACGGCATCGGGGTGTGTGCCCCAGTTTCTGAAGTTATACTCCGGGTGGTATACCGGCATGTCGAAGTGTATCAACACGCCAACCTCGGCATCTGCCCATGCCAACTGGCGGTCGTTGGGCTTCACAATCTTCTCCGTCTCGCCCGATGAGCAGGACGTGAGGATGGCCAACGCCGCCATGATTCCTAAGAAAGTCTTTTTCATATGCGATATGATTTATGATGATTAATGTCTTATATGGTCTCAAAGACGGCAAAGTTCCTAATCTGTGGCTTTGCCTTCGATTCTTCTATCACGAGCTTTATGGCCTCGAGGGTTTGTGCGTCGAAGCGCTCGATATGCTTATGT
>CAVGKO010000144.1:0-4411 GCA_963629885.1 Anaerobutyricum sp. | reverse complement strand
GGCTACGTATGGGTAAACAACGGCGTGCCGGTATTGACAAGCGATAGGCAGAAAGCCGCCGTGTTCAATGCCCGGAAGACCGAAGTTGTGCCAACAGCCAATGAGGCAATCTCCGCTGAGGGCATCAAGGTCATAACCGGCGAAGGCTTCGTAACTATCAAAGGCGCCGAAGGCAAGAAGGTAGTTGTTACCAACATCCTTGGCCAGAAGGTAGCCTCCATGGTTGCCTCAAGCAACGAGACTCAGATTACTGCACCCGCAGGTGTTGTAGTTGTAATGGTTGATGGCGAACCCGCCGTGAAAACTATCGTAAAATAAACGCTCCGTATAAATGCTGTTTATAAAGAAGCCCCGGCAAGCCATAGTGCCTGTCGGGGCTTCGTTTTGTCGTTTTATCATTTTTGTCGCAAGACATGTACTTTTACTTATGTGCTTTTTGACTACCTTTGCGCGAATTTTCGCAGAGGGGGGTAATCCGGTGCATAAATTGAGTCGAATTTTTAATTGGGTATTGACGGCGGCGCTGATGGTGTCTTTCCTCGCCTGTACGAAGGACGGAGACATTATCTACATTGATGACGACCAGGTTGAAGACAACCGACCCATTGTATACTTTATATATAAGGAGGGTTCCTTGGGCGACCTCGGCTATGTGGACGGCTTGTGGCGTGGCGTAACGAAGGCCACCGACGAGGGCGACATGCTTCTCTCCTTGGCTGAACTGCCAAGCGACACGGCGAAGATTGATTTGGCACTGTCGTATTTCTTCGACTATATGCAGAGCGTGGGCAAGGGACGTAAATCGCTTGTGGTGATAGCCAACGACTATCTCGAGCCACTGGTCCACCACTACGAATCGAGATTCATCGGAGACTCCAACGTAAGCGTCCTGCTGGCAGAGACCAAAGACACCACACTTCTTTGCAATTCCATCCGATTGCCGGGCTACGGAGCATACTATCAAGCCGGCAGGGTGGCGGCGCGCTGCCTTACGGATGTCGACAGCATCTTCATTGCCACTGCCAATCCTTCCGACGAGAACATTTCCGACATGAGGAAAGCCTTCTGCCAGGGGGTAGATGACGGAGAGGTGGAGACCGGACGCGTGATAGGGGTAGACAACTACTACGTCTCGAACACCTCGGGAGGCTACGACGAGCCGGATACGCTCTATCGTATGTCGTACGACATCGACCAGAGATACCAGCTTGTGTTGCCCATTTGCGGCGGCACGATGCAGGGCTTTTTCAGATACAACCGCGAACATTCCGACTCGTTTTATACCATTGGAGTGGATGCCGACATGCAGCAATACTCCTCCTTGGTTCCCTTCTCCATCGTGAAGCACATCGACAATGCGGTGGCAGACTGGATTGAGAAATGGGCAGCGGGTGAAACATTGGAGCGCCATCTCGATTTAGGACTCTCGTCAGGATATATCGAACTTGTGGTGGCAGAGCGCTACAAACAGATGATAGGCAACGCCGTTGAGGATTTGTTCCCCATAGCAGTGGAAAAAGAGGAAGAGTATGAAAATGGAAACAAATAAACGCCGCGTGGGCATGTGGCTCGCATCCTTCCTGTTGCTGATTCTCGGCATGACAGCTTGCACTCAGGAAGACGATGTCATCATACATGTAACGAAGGTGAAGACCGTGAGTTATAAGATTGCAGTGGTGTTGCCCCTCAGTGAGTCGGGCGAATACAAGGCACGGCTCGACAGCACAGTGAACTGGGCTCTTGAGAATCTGCGCTCGGCACAAAAGCTCATCATTGCCCAAGGCGACACAACGGCAGTGGACCTCGACATCGAGTGGTATGACGAAGACAATGTGGATTTGGAGGAACTATCCAATGAACTTGCCCGGCGCGACGACATCATGCTGGTGGTAGGGCCTCTAAGAAACAGCAATGTGGATATTATGGCTTCGGCATGTAGCGCCACAAACAAGACACTGATAGTGCCCTACGCCACGAGCGAAAACATCATACGCCGCTACTCCGTCGGTACAGCCGGGGTGAAGAACCAGAAACCTTTCCTTTGGTCGCTATGCGAGACCGACGTAAGCCAATGTGAGGCTCTCATGGCAAAGGCTTGGGAGGGCGGAGCCAAGACCATCTCCCTCCTATCACCCAACGACGACTACGGGCAGACATTCTTCGACTGGATTCCATTCCAGGCAAACGAGATGGGTATGACCCTAACGTTAAGTGCACAATATTCCGACGGGGACCTCGCAAGCGATGCTGCCCAGGTGCTTGGTAGCGGAGTGGATTGCGCCATCTGCGCGGTGAGGACTGCCGAAGAAGCACGGGTGGTGCTCGAGGAAAAGAAAAAGCTCGGCGAGAGAGCCCCGAGGGTGCTGTTCTCCAACGGAGCATTGTCGGCTTCGCTGCTAAGCTTTGGCGATTTGGCTGAAGGCGCCGAGGGCGTGGCTCCTTATGCCGACCCAGCAACAGGATTCCAAGTGGCTTACGAAGAACACTTCGGCATGTCGCCGGCAGGTGCCGAGGCACAAGTCTACGACGCAATACTTTTGGCTGGGTTCACGGCATTTGTAAGGGAATACACCAACGAGGAGATAGACACCAACGAAATAATCCGCCAGATGACATCCTTGGGCGAGGAACCTTACCCGATATGGAACGAACTGGGACTGCGTTCGCTCATCTTGCTGCTCAAGAAAGGCTCGTATGTAAAGCTCATGGGCGCAAGCGGACTGCTACGCTTCGACAGCGAAGCCTACACCAGTCTCCTTCAAAGCACCTACGTGCATTGGGTAATCTACGACAACAATGTCCTCCCTATCGACTATCGGAGCAGCGACGGCAACAACCGCGTCACCTCCACATTGGCATCGTGGAACTGGCAGGCCAAAAACCTTCAGAACATAGTGGACCAAAACGTGAACATCAGCTACAAACCGAAGAAGGACCAATGGGCTGTGTTGGTGCAGGGGTCAAAGGGCTGGAAAAACTACCGCCATCAGGCCGACGTGCTGAATATGTACCAACTCTTGAAAAGCAAGGGATGGGACGACGACCACATCATTCTGATTATGCCCGACGACATCGCAAATCACGAAAGCAACAAATATCCCGGGGAGGTGAGGTCGTATGGCGACGGCGATAACCTCTACCAAAACGTTCAGCTGGACTACAACACCGACACCCTTAGCGTGGCGGACATAAGCGATATCTTCCTGGGTATACAAAGCCAGCACCTGCCGGTGGTGTTGCCCACTAACGACGAGTCGAATATCCTTTTCTTCTGGAGCGGACACGGATGCTTGGGAGACTTCAGCAGTGAGGGCAATGGCTTCAACTGGGGGAGCAACGGCGTGTTTAGCGAATCGATGCTGAAACAGATGCTCACACAGATGCACAGCGAGGAGCGCTACCGCAAAATGCTACTGTTGTTCGAACCCTGCTATTCCGAGAACATGATAGTACAAACGGAAGGCCTGCCCGGCATCTTGGGCTTTGCCAGTGCCAGTGGCAACGAGCAGTCGTTTGCCGACTACCATTCGTCCATCCTCTCTGTGTGGATGAGTGACCGATTCTCGAACAATGTGGTGAAACAGATGAAGGATAACACTAACCAAACCTACAAGGAGTTTTATGTCTACTTGGCAGAACACACCCTTGGGTCGCACGTACACGTGGCCAATGCATCTTGTTTCGGTAACCTATACACCAACACTCCGTCGGAGTTCTTCGACATAAATTAATTTGAATATGAAACATATCAGTTGGATTTATAGAAGTCTTCCTTTGGGGAGAGCATTACCAATGGCTATAATCGCGGCAGGGCTTTGCCTAAGCGGCATCCTTACTTCATGCCGCGGGGCACAGAAATCGCAGCCGGAGCCTTACTCGCCAATAGGGGACGGCGACTCGGTTGAATTCGTCGACGGGGAAGGAGGAATAATCACAACCGATGAGGCTTTGGAAAAGGCTTTCGGAGAGGACTCCCTTTTGGACGATGAGCAACGCGCCCTGAAGCAGAAGCTTAAGGAGAAATACCGCGTGATGGGCGATTCCCTGGAGAAAAAGCTCTTGAAGGGCGAAAGGATTCACTAAATGGAACATGGTTTAACTCACAAATAATTATTTAACATTTAATTGTAACACAAAAATGAAAAGAACAGAAAAGTATGTGTATTTGCTACTTTTAGTATTGGCAAGTTGTTTCACCTTCTCTGCATGTAGCGACGACGATGTCATCGACCCCATTGAGGCAGAAGAAGAAGGAACAGTCGAATTCGCAGAGGGTGACAGCGCCATCATTTCAGCCGAACAACTGTGCGACGAGATTTTTGGTCCCGAAGGCAGCAATGCCGATGAGGACAAGGCAGAACTCCGTGAGCAGTTTATGGCAAAGGTTCACGCAATTGAAGACTCCTTGAAT
>CAVGKO010000143.1:0-4481 GCA_963629885.1 Anaerobutyricum sp. | reverse complement strand
GTCATCTCCTGCGTGATAAAAGGCACTCCCGTGGGGCTCGGCGAGCCGGTGTTCGGCAAGCTGCACGCTGCCTTGGGCCATGCCATGCTGACGATAAATGCCGCCAAGGGCTTTGAGTATGGCGACGGCTTTGATGCCGCCCTGCTTCGTGGCTCGGAATGCAACGACAGGTTCTTCAACGACGGCGGACACATCAATACCCGCACCAATCACTCGGGAGGCATCCAAGGAGGCATCTCCAACGGACAGGATATCTATTTCCGCGTTGCCTTCAAGTCTGTTGCCACCCTCCTAAGGGAGCAAGAAACAGTGGATAAGGATGGCAACGACACCATCCTGAAAGCCCGCGGACGGCACGACCCCTGCGTTCTTCCGCGCGCCGTGCCCATCGTGGAGGCAATGGCTGCCATGACAATGTTGGATTTCTTTTTGCTTCAAAAAGCACGGGGGTAAAGCCTCATCCCCCCACTATTCATCATTCGTGATGATAGGGCTCATGGTTTAGGATGGTCATCGCGCGGTATATCTGCTCGACGAAAATCAACCTCACCATCTGATGCGAGAAGGTCATCTTGCTCAATGAGATTTTCTCCGACGCCGCCCCGTAGACAGCCTCGCTGAACCCATAAGGCCCTCCCACCACAAACACCAGCCGCTTGGGCACAGTGTGCATCTTCTTCTCTATGTAGGCAGAAAACTGCATGGAGGTATATTCCTTCCCCTTGTCGTCGAGCAACACGAGATAGTCCCCCGGCTGCACCATCTTCAGTATCATCTCCCCCTCCTTCTCCTTCTGCTGCGCCTCGGAGAGGTTCTTTGCGTTCTTCACATCGGGGATGACCTCCATTTCGAAAGGGATATAATGCTTAAGGCGGCTCTTGTAGTCCTCTATCGCCTCTATGAGATAGCCGGCATCGGTCTTGCCTATTACAACCAGAGATATTTTCATGGGTTTATCTTTTATTGAGGCTGCTAATTTATGTAAAAAACATATACCTTTGCAACGTGGAATTAAGCAATAGAAATGGATAATCTAATCGACGACTTAATCAAACTGGCGTTTGCCGAAGATATTGGCGACGGCGACCATACAACCCTATGTTGCATCCCCGAAACAGCCATGGGGAAGAGCAGGCTAATCATCAAAGAAGACGGAGTGTTGGCAGGTGTGGATATGGCTGAACGTATCTTCCACTATTTTGACCCGGAGCTCAGGATGGAAGTCTTCATCCACGACGGCGCAGAGGTGAAGAAAGGCGACGTGGCTTTCATGGTGGAAGGCAAGACACGCTCCCTGCTGCAGACCGAACGCTTGGTGCTAAACGTCATGCAGCGCATGAGTGGCATAGCAACCACAACACGCAAATACGTAAAAGCCCTTGAGGGCACAAAGACCCGCGTGCTGGATACCCGCAAGACAACCCCCGGCATGCGTATGATGGAGAAAGAAGCTGTCAAAATCGGCGGCGGAGTGAACCACAGGATAGGGTTGTTTGATATGATACTTTTGAAGGATAACCACGTGGACTTTGCCGGCGGCATCAAGCAGGCAATCACCCGCGCGCAAAACTACCTGAAAGAAAAAGGCAAGAACCTGAAGATTGAGATTGAGGTACGTAACTTCGATGAGCTGAAGCAAGCTCTGGAGGTTGGTGGCATCGACCGCATCATGCTCGACAACTTCAACACCGAAGACACCCGTAAGGCTGTTGAGATGATTGACGGACGCTACGAAACAGAATCCTCGGGAGGCATCACGTTTGACACACTAAGGAGCTATGCCCAATGCGGCGTCGACTTCATCTCCGTTGGTGCACTGACCCACTCAGTGAAGAGCCTCGACATGAGTCTGAAGGCTTGCTAAGAAGAAGCACACACACGTGTATAGAGAAGGGGAGGTCGCGGATATTTCTTATGTCCGCCCCTCCCTTTTGATGTTTTGTTTAGGCGATGTGCGTCACCTTGCCGTCCTTCAGTTGATACTTCTCTCCGCTCTCGGGGCATACCCCAATGCCATCGTCGTTGAAGCTCAGCCTATGGCCATACTCGCTCACCCAACCTATCTGCTTCGAAGGATTGCCCACCACCAAGGCATACGGCGGAACATCGCGTATCACAACAGCCCCCGCACCAATCAAGGCATACTCGCCTATGGTATGTCCGCACACAATGGTGGCATTGGCACCTATGGTTGCCCCCCTGCCCACATGCGTCGGGAGGTACTGGTCTTTCCTCGGGACGGCGCTACGCGGATTCACCACGTTGGTGAACACACAGCTCGGCCCCAAGAACACATCGTCCTCGCAGGTCACTCCCGTATACACCGACACGTTGTTTTGCACCTTCACGTTATCGCCCAACACCACACCCGGGGATATAACAACGTTTTGCCCGATGTTGCACCCCCTGCCAACCTTGGAGCCCGACATGATATGCGAGAAATGCCAAACATGGGTGTCGTCCCCAATCACACAGCCGGGGTCAATCACCGCTGTTTCGTGTGCCTTGTATGCTGCCATAAGTGTTTATTTATAGATTAGGAATATTGTAGGCTTCTTGCTCAAGTCGGGCACCTTACCCGCCCACTCTTTCACGGGGCGAGTGTGGATGTACTCGTCTTCGCAGGTGATATCGGAAGCAATGCACAGCTTGGTAGAGGGGCGGCAGGTGCGAATCAGCTCTTCCACCAGCTTGTTGCCCCTATAAGGTGTCTCAATGAAAAGCTGCGTCTGGTTCTCTGCATATATGCGTCCCTCCAGGCGTTTGATTGTGGCAGTGCGTTCCGAGGCTTCTATCGGGAGATAGCCGTGGAAGGCAAAGCTCTGACCATTGAAGCCGGAGGCCATGAGCGAGAGAAGGATTGAGGATGGCCCCACCAAAGGCACCACCGGGAAGTTCTTCCTCTGCGCAATAGCCACCACATCTGCCCCCGGGTCGGCAATGGCAGGGCAGCCCGCCTCCGAGATAACCCCCACGTGCTCGCCCCGCGAAAGGGGAGCAAGATAGCCTGCCACATCCTCCACGGAGGTGTGCTTGTTCAGCTCATAGAACGTCAGCTCATCTATCACGATGGAAGGTTCCGTCTTCTTCAGGAAACGACGGGCGGAGCGTACGTTCTCCACAATGAAATGTTTTATCTTAAGGATTATCTCGCGGTTATATTCCGGCAAGACCCTTCTGTGCTCAGTGTCGCCCAAGGTGACCGGAATAAGGAAAAGCGATGCTTGCATATACTCTTGTTTTGCTGCAAAGTTAGTACTTTTGCCATAAACAAACCGAACACCAATGACCCTTCCCATAGATTTTGCCGCCCGCACACGAGCCCTTCTGGGCGAAGAATACAACCTCTTGGAGGCAGCATTAAGAACCGATTCCCCCGTAAGCATCCGCATCAACCGACAGAAGCTGGGTGATGCCCGCATGGAGGATTCCGTTGCTTGGTGTGATGCGGGGTTTTACCTCGGAGAACGTCCGTCGTTTACCTTCGACCCCTTGTTTCATGCCGGAGGCTATTACGTGCAGGAGGCTTCCTCGATGTTCTTGGAGCAAGCCATTCGCAGTTTCGTTAGCGGACCTGTAAGGTGTCTTGACCTCTGCGCAGCTCCCGGCGGTAAATCAACGCATCTGTTGAGTCTCCTCCCTGAGGGGAGCCTTTTGGTGAGCAACGAGGTTATCCGCAGCCGCAGCAATATCCTGGCTGAAAACCTCACAAAATGGGGCAACCCCAACTCCATCGTTACAAGCAACGACCCCGAGGAGATAGGTCATCTGAGGCATATGTTCGATGTCATCCTGACCGACGTGCCTTGCTCGGGCGAGGGCATGTTTCGCAAGGATACCGACAGCATGGGGGAATGGAGCGTGGCAAACGTGGAGCTATGTGCCGCACGCCAGCGCCGCATCATCCATGATATTTGGGATGCACTCAAGCCGGGGGGACTGCTTATCTACAGCACCTGCACCTACAATACCGAAGAGAACGAAGACAACATCCATTATATACAAGAGGAATTGGGGGCAGAGGTGCTCGCCATCCCCGTCAAGGAGGAGTGGCAAGTGAGCGGACCGCTACATTTCAACAATCCCGTCTACCGTTTCTTCCCCCACAAGACGCGAGGCGAAGGGTTCTTCCTCGCCATATTGAGGAAAGCCCCCGGCGAGGTGGAAGAACCAAGGACGAAAGGGAAAGACAAGAAGGGAAAAAGCAAACCCTCCACCATCCCTCCGATTGTAAACGAATGGATAGAAAACCCCGAGGACTTCCGCATGGAGATATGCGGCACAACCCTGCAAGCCATCCCCGCCGCTCATTACGACCTGTGGCAGATGCTCTCGTCACGGCTACACATCATATCCTCCGGCATCTGTCTCGGCGAGCTGAAGGGGAAAGACGTCGTCCCCTCTCCTGCCCTGGCGCTAAGCACCTCGCTCAATAAGTCAGCATTTCCCCGCGTGGATGTATCTTGGGAAGACGCCATAAG
>CAVGKO010000142.1:0-4554 GCA_963629885.1 Anaerobutyricum sp. | reverse complement strand
GCGTATTGCTCTATTTCAGTATTCATGTCACTATTGTCCAAATCTTCCCATTCTATAGGCTTAACCTTTTCTTGCAAGTGCTGGAATACAACAAACAATACCGGGACAATAAATATTTGGAAAATCATACCAATCAACATACCACCGATGGCAGAGGCTCCCAACGTACGGTTACCGTGTGCACCTACTCCGAATGAGAACATCAACGGCAGCAAACCGATAATCATTGCCAAAGAAGTCATAAGGATAGGACGCAGACGAGCCGCAGCTCCCAATACAGCAGCCCAGGTAATACTCATACCCATACGTCTACGGTCGAGGGCAAACTCAACAATCAAGATTGCATTCTTGGCCAACAGACCTACCAACATAATCAAGGCAATCTGCATATAGATATCGTTCGACATTGTTCCCAATATCAACTTAAGAGCCGAGATGTTACCCAAGGCGGCAAATCCGTTTACAAACAGGAAGCTTCCCATCAAACCAAACGGCACTGACAATACCACAGCCAACGGAAGGAGGTAGCTCTCGTATTGGGCACTCAGAAGCAAGTATACGAATACGAAACACAACAAGAAGATGATACCCGTTGCGCTACCGCTTGTCTGAGCCTCCTCACGTGCCATACCACCCAACTCATAAGCAAATCCTGCAGGCAGATTCTCTTTGGCTACCTCAGAGATGGCTTGCAGAGCCTGACCGGAAGTATAACCTGAAGCCGGAGACACCATCACCTTCATAGAGGTGTAGAGGTTGAAACGGGTGATGATATCCGGACCATACACCTTCTTCAGAGTGAAGAACTGTGTGATTGGAGCCATCTCATTGCCGTTGCGCACCTTGATGCTGTTCAACGATTCTATATTCTTGGTGGTTTCGGGCTCTGCCTGAATCATTACACGATACATCTTACCAAAACGGTTGAAGTTGGAAGCATACAAACCTCCGAAGTATCCCTGCATGGTGGTAAGAATAGTACTCGGACTGATACCTGCCTTCTTACAAGCTGCCGCGTCGATATCCAACTGATATTGCGGGAATGATGGGTTGAAGGTGGTCTGCGCTGAGTTGATTTCAGGACGTTTCATCAAGGTCTCCATATAATTGTTTACAACCTCTCGGAAGTGCTCCAACGTTCCACCTGTCTTATCCTGCATATTCAACTCAATATCACTCGAAGCCGAATATCCCGGAATCATAGGCGGTGCGAAGAACAATACCTGAGCATCCTTTATCACCTTCTGTGCACGCATAAACAACGTAGCATAAACAACGTCGGCATTCTGCATCAGAGAACGTTCCTCCCAAGGCTTCAGCTTGATGATGACTGAACCGTAGCCCGGTCCCTCACCACCGATAAAGCTATATCCGGAGATGATGGTACGCGATTCTACCGACGGGTCGGATGCTACCAAGCTGTCTACACGGGCCAAGATTTCTTGAGCTCGCTCCTGAGATGTTCCGGGAGGCAAAGTAACAACACCCATGATAGTACCGGTATCTTCACCCGGAACCATACCCGTAGGAGTAGTCTTCATCAACAGCATCAACAAAACAATTGCGCCCACTACCAATCCGAACGACAACCATTTCTTATGGATGAAGAATACCACACGTTTCTTGTATCTCTTCAATATCGAGTCGTATGCCGCGTTGAACGATGTGTGGAAACGCTTCATAAGCGACATCTTCTTGGTTTCGCCATTCTCACCTTCAACATGAGGCTTAAGGAATATGGCACACAATGCCGGAGACAATGTAAGCGCGTTCAATGCCGAGAAACCAATTGCTATCGCCATGGTCAAACCGAACTGACGATAGAACGTACCTGATGTTCCTCCCATGAAACTAACGGGGATAAACACTGACATCATGACAAGCGTAATGGAAACCAACGCACCGCCCAATTCGCTCATGGCATCGATAGAGGCTTGTTTGGCCGACTTATATCCTTGGTCGAGCTTGGCATGTACGCCCTCGACCACCACTATCGCATCATCCACCACTATCGCAATGGCAAGCACCATGGCCGAAAGGGTAAGCAAGTTGATACTGAAGCCTATCAGCTTCAAAGCAAAGAAAGTACCAATCAACGCTACCGGGATGGCCACCACAGGGATAATGGTTGAACGGAAGTCCTGAAGGAACACATACACAACCAAAATCACCAAGAGGAATGCCTCGAGCAAGGTCTTGATAACCTCATGAATGGAAGCGAAGAGGAAGTCGTTGGCACTCTGCGCAACACTGACCTCCATACCGGCAGGCAACGACTCTCTTACCTCATCAATCACCGATTCGATATTCTCGATGGTTTCCGTTGCATTCGTACCGGCCATCTGGAACACGATGGCAGAAACAGATTTGTGTCCGTTCACCGTGTTGCTATATCTATATGTTACACGACCGAGTTCCAACCGGGCGATATCACCCAAGCGGAGAATCTGTCCGTTTGGCAGAGCCTTGATAACGATATCGGCAAACTCTTCTTCCTGCTGCAAACGTCCTTTATAACGTAATGTATATTGGTATGTCTGATTTCCTCGTTCACCCAACTGACCGGGAGCAGCCTCAATGTTCTGCTCAGCCAAGGCGTTCGACACATCGGTAGGAATCAAACCATATTGCGCCATCACATCGGGCTTCAACCAAATACGCATAGAGTAGTCACCACCCATCACAGCGGCATCACCCACACCTTTCACACGTTTGATTTCGGGGATGATGTTAATCTCCATGTAGTTTTCAATAAACTCGGTGGAATACTTGTCATCCACATCCACCAAAGAGAAAATCAGCAACATGGAGTTCTGACGCTTACGGGTAGTAACACCAATCTTTGTTACTTCGGCAGGCAGCAACCCTTGTGCCATTGACACACGGTTCTGCACGTTCACCGCAGCCATATCAGGGTCGGTATCCTGATTGAAATATACAGTAATGGAAGCTGAACCGTTGTTGGAAGCTGATGATTGGATATACATCATGTTTTCCACACCGTTTATCTGGTCCTCCAACGGGGCCACTACCGAGTTCAATACGGTCTGTGCATTTGCTCCCGTATAAGTTGCACTCACCGAAACAGTAGGAGGAGCAATGTCCGGATACTGCGTGATAGGCAACGTGGTCAAACCAATCACACCCAGAATTACTATCAATATGGATATCACCGTAGATAGTACCGGGCGATTAATAAATCTATCTAATTTCATCCTTTATAGTCTTATTTATACGTTAATTGGGTTCACTTCTTAAAAAGCAGTCTTGAGGTTACCCTCGTGCTGGTCCTTCAGAGCCTGCTGAAACTTGGCTTCTTTCTCCGCAACTGTTATCGGCTCTATCTGTTGCCCGTCTTTCAACTGCTGTACACCCTCTACAACAATCTTGTCGCCCGACTTCAAACCGTCCGTCACCAGATAGTTCTTACCGTCATTCAGATTGGACACTGTTATTTCAGTATGCTTTACGGTATTGTCTGACTGCACAACGAATACGAACTTCTTATCCTGAATTTCCTGAGTGGAAGACTGTGGTATAACAATTACGTTCTCCATCGTGTAGGGGAAGAGAACGTTGGCCATACCTCCACTACGCAATACGTTGTCTTTGTTGGGGAACAAGGCACGCATGCTGACCGAACCCGTTGTCTGGTCAATCACACCGCCTACTGCCTCAATCTTGCCTTCTTCATTATATATTGTTCCGTCCGACAACTGGAGCTTCACCGACGGCATCTTGGCGAGTTGTTCCTTAATGGTTCCACCTGCCTTGGTCAAAGCCAACAGTTGTTTCTCGGTCATCGAGAAGTATACATACATATCACCTATCTGAGAGACCGTGGTCAGCGCCGTTCCCGAAGGACCAACCAAAGCACCAACACGCGAAGGAATCATACCAATCACACCATCCGATGGGCTTGTAACGGTACAGAAGCCCAAATTTTGTTTGGCAGACGATAAAGCAGCCTGAGCCTGAGCCAAAGCAGCCTGAGCTGTCAGGGTGTTGTTCATGGCTGTCTGATATTCAAAGTCGCTGATGATATTCTGTTCATGCAGCATCTTCTTGTTCTTCTCGGTATCCGAAACCGTTTTCAGATTGGCTTGGGCAGATTTCACACTTGCCACAGCTTGTTCGTATACTGCCTTGTATTGGGTTGGGTCTATCTGAAACAAGGCTTGACCTTTGCGCACCGTAGCGCCTTCATCAACGCACAACTTAACAATAAAACCCGACACTTGGGGATGAATCTCGATATCCTGCTTACCTTGGATTGTGGCAGGATAAGTGGTTGTCTGTTCGGATGATGTAGCGGTTACGGTTGTTACAGCATATTGGCTGTCGCCTAACTTCATTCCTCCCTGACTTTTTCCACAAGCGGTTAATAAAGACACACCCACAGCAAATAACGCAACTTGCCTTAGTTGGGTAATCGTAGTTCTCAACATTTGTTTATCCATAATTACAATTAAATATTTTTTCCTCTTTTAAAACCGTGCAAATGTATATCCTTTTTGTTTCACTTGCCCGATTTATACATTCTTTTAGACTAAA
>CAVGKO010000141.1:0-4556 GCA_963629885.1 Anaerobutyricum sp. | reverse complement strand
AGCGGGTTTTTCCCAACTTGATATCAAGTTTGCCCAAATGTGATATCAGATTTGAACAAATGTGATATCACATTCGTTTTTCACCCCTCGTTTCGTCGGCATTAAAACAACGAACGAACGTTGGGTCTCCAAGGGTGGAAAAACCCCGATTGGTTAACCGATTTCGTCAAATTGGTTAACCAATCGGAGCAAATTGGTTAACCAATCGGTTTGAAGCTATCGATGGTTTCTTCCTCAAGAATTACCACGAGAGTGAGACTTGGATGCCGTCGGGGTCGTTCTCGAAACGCAGAAGATAGGTATGGCTATCGGCGTCCCATCCACTTCCGGTGATGTCAATCTCTCTCCCTACAGTGTTGTGCGCCGTCACGGAGGTTGGCTCCGAGGGCAGCAACAAGCGCATCACGTTAGTGGTGCTAATGGGGCTCTTGGCAACAAACGAATAAGCCTTTCTATCTGCTTTCTCGTCGTACACTCGTGCCGCGCCACACAATACCTGCGGCTTATCTTGATTCTTCACCCTGTCGATATCAATCAAGAGAGACTGCTCGCCCGGGTATATCTTCTTTTCGCTCAATACGGGCAGCTCGGGGTCGAACAAGTCTATCAGCTTGCCCTTCACGACATAGGGGTCGTTGCTCACCATGCCTTCGTCCACCACGGCTATCAAGTCGTAGATGCCCCTCTCGAGGTAGAAACTGTTCTTAAACTGAAGCTCTCCGGCGCCCGCCTTCTCCTCATAGAGGCGCTTCACCGTCTCCACATACCTACCATCGGCTCCCGCCGTAAGCACAAACTCCTTCGGGTCTTGACGGATGACATATACCGTGCCATTGCCATAAGCATACTCGCCCTCGGCGGCATCCTTGTCTATGCCCATCAGCTCAAACAGGTGCTGTGAGGGCGCCGTATATTTATTCTCGCCCTTGTTCCACCATTCCTGCACCCCCTGGTAGGGGTCATTGTCGCGTGCACTGTATACCAACACGCCGCCCCTCTTTACCCACTCGGCTATATACTTATGAGCATCCTTCGCCAAGGGTTTCATGTTGGAATAGGTCATGAGAAGCACCTTCGTGTCTTTCCACGTCTCGGGATACGACACGTTCTCGAGGTGCAAAAGATGCACGGGCACTCCACGCTTTAGGAATGGCATCGCCTGACCGAAGAAGTTAGACAGCATGGGGTCGTCGTAGCCCTCCACCATTTGGGGCGAACGCTGAAACATCAGCGAGTTGGCCATCAAGACACTTATCCCCTGCGAGCCCGACACCTTATTGTCGGACAGAGGCATGTCGTTCAAAGAATTAATCATCACCTGCATCTGCGTGGAGTAGAAACGCGGTATGCGTGCCTTCTCCTCGCTGTCGGCACTCTTGAGATACAAACCCTCGTAGATACGTTCCGGCCAAGGCATCACCTCATATTTGTCGTTGTTAGGATACAGCAGCTTGGCAGTAAACGTTGCCTGATAGTTTTTCTTATAGTCCACCCAGTCGCGCGGACGGTCCTCAATCGGGTCGGTGAGGAAGAACACCTTGCGTCCCGTAGGTGCCGTCATCGACTCCATACATCCATACTCAAGGAAGGCAGACTCGAACACCCGCTCCCTCTCAACGCCGTTGAAGTAGTTGTGTACCCTCGATGTGCCCGTCCACACCTGGGCAATATATCCGTCCACACACGGCAGGGAGGCGAGGCTTGCCTCCGGGCTAACAATCTGCCACTGGGAATAGTTCACCAACGAATGGGTCGGCACATAACAGCGCACATTCATGCCCTTGCTCTTGCCATACTCCTTGGCGTAGGTGAAGCATTCATTCAAGGCGCGGTAGTAGAGATAATATTTCAGTTTGTTTGAGAGATAGGTGTTCTCTGCCGATTCGTGCTGCGGACGCCAATCAAAGCCGTAGTAGTCCTCCCACTCACGCTTGAACGACTCGCTATAGCCGCCCCGCGCCCAAAACTCGGGCTCTTCGAGGTAGATGGCATCGATGCCGGCGTCTATCACCCGCTTAATTTGTTGCTCCTTGAAGTATTTGATGAAGTTCATGGAGGGTACAATATAGGGCACCATCTCTCCGTGCCATATGGTATCCCCCTCGGCAGTCACCTGCCCCTCATCGAGATGCCACTTGCCGTCCCACTTCCCGGTGAAATAGTCCCTATAGCCTCCCCAGGCAATGCCCGTCATGAAATGTACATCGTAGCCCCTCTTGCGCCAACTGTCGATGCGCTGTTCGAAGGTGATGTCCTGAGCCTTCTCAAAAGGATTGCCTCCCACACCATATACAATGGCAACGTCGGCCCTTACATCTATTGTCGGCCTCCAAGGATGGCAGGTCTGAAAGGCTGTCTTCTCTCGTCTCTCGTTTTGGTTGGCATCAGCCGTCTTAGGCTGACATGCCACTGCCAGGAAGGCAAACACAGCCATTCCTCCCAGCAGTACTCTTAGTTGTGTCTTCATGTTGTTTACGTATAAAAAAGAAAGGGAGGCATGCATCGTTCCATCTACATACCTCCCCTGTCTCTTAAGTTTTTTCAGTTCATCACATAGCCGCAAAACTCCGGCCTAAGTGTTGGCTCGGCGTGATAACACCTTGCAAACTGCGAAAGAAAATCAAGCGTCTGCCGGCTTGGCATAATGCCTTTCCCTGTGTAAGGGTTCTCTTTCGTTCCATCTGTTGAATCATTCATGCATTGCGTAGAAAATCTTCTCATAGGCATCCCTTTTTAATGTTCTCTTTGGTATGAGAACGAGAGATTGCACTACTTATTTCATGAACGAAGGATTTTTTTCTACGTATTTATTGCCCCTCCCCTTTAGGCAATCGACAGCTCCATGCGGCTCTCTTCAGCCATGCGACGCATATTCAAAATGGCATAGCGCATACGCCCCAATGCCGTATTTATGCTTACACCTGTGATGTCGGCAATCTCCTTAAAGCTGAGATTCTGATAATAGCGCATCTCAAGCACCTCGCGCTGATTGTCGGGCAGATGGCGCACCAGCTTCTTCACGTCCGACAACACCTGACGACGCACAAGATTGTCTTCCACAGTTCCGTCGCAAAGTTTCATGTTGTTGAACAAATCGACTTCCACCTCGTCGTTCGAGATAGTGTTCTCGTTACGCTCCTGACGGATACTGTCGATAACAAGATTGTGCGCAATACGTGTAATCCAAGCCTTAAACTTGCCGTTTTCGGTATAACGGCCCTGCTTAATGGTCATGATAACCTTAACAAAAGTCTCCTGGAAGATATCCTCCGCCAGTTCCTTATTGCGGACCATAAAGTATATATAAGAATGTATACCGCTCTTATGACGATTAAGCAACACGTCGAACGCAGCATTATTGCCTTGCGCATAAAAAACAACCAACTCTTCGTCGGTCATCGTTTTCAAAGGTTTCATTACTTCTTGTTTTTACAATTTCTTCGAGTAATGTTATGCTATAGGCGATGGGGTTTTAAGTGTTCTACAATATTTGTTTACGAAGGCAAAAGAACGAAAAGTATTTTAAACCCACAACCAATGCCATGTTTTTTCACAAAATAAATGTCCCTCGCCTGTGCTTTTAACACACAAACAAGGGACATTTACCAACAAAACCCCGCGTTTAGTCACAACGAATCAGTTTACCATTCGCAGAATTCAGCCCTGTTGTCTTGTTTTCCACAAAGCCATTGGATGCGATTTTACCCGCTCCACAATGTCGTTGTCATCAAAAAGCAGTTCGGGGGCATATTCCCTATGGTTGAATTTCGCTACGTATTCCATCTCGGTATCTGTTAATACGAGGAGATTTGACAGAAACGACTTCACTGCCGTTTTCACTTGCTCAAAGTCAAAACGTTCTGAGCGTCGAAGTACAGGAAGGAGTTGTGAACGAATTTGCGGAAAACGTTTGCTTCCTTGGAAATATTTAAGGGTATCAACCAGGCGCATCACCTTTTCCAGATTGTCGCGTATGAAACCTTGTTCTTTTGCAATAACATCGGGTGCCTGTTTACTAAATGAGTTCATTTTCCATTCCTTTTTCGGTCAATACTTGTGGTACATATAGTCGCCAATGGTTTACAAAGGTGTCGGACTCATCATTATTGGTAAGCCACTTCACGCTCTTTGTTCCTTTCTCACGGCAATATTCCAAGAAAGAATCGGAAATGTGTGCCTGCTTCTTTATGCATTCCAACAAATAGCCTGTCTTCTGATAAAGAAAAGCCTTATTGAATGTAGCAAGATATGTAGTCAACTTCTCTTCATCGAGCATCACAACACCTTCCATGCAATACAACAATTCCTCAATGCCACCAGCACGGTCAATACGGTCGAAGCAATCAAGCAAGGTTCGTTCCACATCAGTTACCCGAACAAACGGATTGCCCTTGGGAGCAATCACACCTGTTGTATTATTAGCAGTCTGTCGGCAATACACATAATCAACATCGTCGTAACAAAACGAGTTGAACCGTGAATTGCTTGACACAAACACTTCGTTGAACGGCTGATGCGCCAAACCATGAAACTCCAAAGCAGAATGATAACTAATG
>CAVGKO010000140.1:0-4634 GCA_963629885.1 Anaerobutyricum sp. | reverse complement strand
ATCTTATCATGCAAAAACAAATCAGAAATAAATTCCAAGAGTTATTCAATGCGGAAGGCAGCGTATATGCTTCTCCCGGTCGTATCAACCTTATCGGCGAACACACCGACTATAATGGGGGTTTTGTTTTCCCCGGCGCTATCGACAAAGGTATGATTGCCGAAATCAAGCCTAACGGCACAGACAAAGTTCGCGCATTCTCCATCGACATGAACGATTATGCCGAGTTCGGATTAAACGAAGAAGATGCACCTAAGGCAAGCTGGGCAAGATATATCTTTGGTGTATGCCGCGAATGCATCAAACGTGGCGGAAAGGTTGGAGGATTCGACACCGTGTTTGCAGGTGATGTTCCTCTGGGCGCCGGCATGTCGTCGTCGGCAGCACTCGAGAGCACTTATGCTTTTGCTCTCAACGAACTGTTCGCTTTGGGTATCGACAAGTTCGAGTTGGCACGCATCGGTCAGTCCACGGAGCACAACTATTGTGGTGTCAACTGCGGCATCATGGACCAGTTTGCTTCCATCTTCGGTAAGGCAGGCAACCTAATCCGCCTTGATTGCCGTTCGTTGGAGTATAAATATTTCCCGTTCCACCCAACCGGTTATAAATTGGTATTGCTCGACTCCGTGGTAAAACACGAGTTGGCTTCTTCTGCCTACAACAAACGTCGCCAGTCATGCGAAACGGCAGCGGCAGCCATTCGCAGAAACCATCCTGAAGTGGAATTCCTACGCGACGCCACCATGCAGATGCTCGGCGAAGTGAAGAATGATATCAGTGCCGAAGACTATATGCGTGCCGAATACGTAATTGAAGAAGTGCAGCGTGTGCTCGACGTTTGCGAAGCCTTGGAGAAGGACGACTACGAAACAGTTGGCCAAAAGATGTATGAAACACATCACGGCATGAGCAAGCTCTATGAGGTAAGCTGCGAGGAACTCGACTTTTTGAACGACGTAGCCAAGAAGTGCGGCGTAACGGGCTCGCGTGTGATGGGCGGCGGCTTCGGTGGTTGCACTATCAACTTGGTAAAAGACGAACTGCACGATGGATTCATCAAAGAAGCAGTTGAGTCGTATACAAAGAAGTTCGGTCATGCGCCTAAGGTGTATGAGGTAGTCATCAGCGACGGTGCACGTAGGATTGCATAAACAACAGTCTCCGGAACAGACAGGGCGGCTCTTTTTCGAAAAAGAGTCCCTATCTTTGCCGGAAGAATCAAAAAAACATCCTTATGAACGATATTAAAGTAATGAACAGAGCTGCGGACAACATCCGTGTTCTGGCTGCATCAATGGTAGAAAAGGCCAAATCCGGTCACCCGGGCGGTGCAATGGGTGGAGCCGACTTCATCAATGTGCTGTTTTCGGAGTACTTGGTCTACGACCCCAAGAACCCTGAATGGGAAGGTAGAGACCGCTACTTCCAAGACCCGGGGCATATGTCTCCGATGCTTTATGCAGTGCTTGCACTCACCGGCAAGTTCACTATGGAAGAGTTGTCGCAGTTCCGCCAGTGGGGAAGCCCCACTCCCGGTCATCCCGAGGTGGATGTACGTCGCGGCATTGAGAACACTTCCGGTCCGCTGGGGCAAGGCCACACCTATGCTGTAGGTGCTGCTATCGCTGCCAAATTCCTGAAAGCCCGTCTGGGGGATGTTATGAACCAGACAATCTACGCATATATTTCCGATGGCGGTATCCAGGAGGAGATATCTCAAGGTGCCGGACGTATTGCCGGAACCCTGGGGCTCGACAACCTTATCATGTTCTACGACTCCAACAACATTCAGCTATCTACAACCGTGGAGGAAGTGGATGCCGAGAATGTGGCTATGAAATACGAAGCCTGGGGTTGGAAGGTGATTCATATCAACGGCAACGATGTAAACGAGATTCGTAAGGCCCTGGACGAGGCAAAAGCCGAGAGCAAACGCCCGACCTTGATTATCGGTAATACCATCATGGGTAAAGGTGCCCGTGGAGCCGAGGGCTGCAGTTACGAAAACAAAGTATCCACACACGGTCAGCCTCTTTCTGCGGCTGGAGCATCGTTCGAAGAGACGGTGAAGAGCCTGGGTGGTGACCCAACAAACCCGTTCGCAGTGTTTGATGACGTTGCCGAGCTGTATGCCGGGCGTGCAAAAGAGCTGGAGGCCATCGTTGCAAAGCGTTATGCCGAAAAAGAAGCATGGGCAAAAGCCAATCCGGAATTAGCCAAGAAGATGCAATGCTGGTTCTCGGGCAAAGCACCCGAGATTGACTGGGCATCTATTGAGCAGAAAGCCGGACAGGCAACACGTGCTGCATCAGCTACCGTGCTTGGCGTGTTGGCAACCAAGGTGGAGAACATGATTTGTTCGTCTGCCGACCTATCCAACTCCGACAAGACCGACGGCTTCTTGAAGAAGACTCACTCCTTGAAGAGAGGTGACTTCAGCGGCGCTTTCTTCCAAGCAGGCGTTTCGGAGCTGACAATGGCATGTATATGTATCGGTATGTCGCTCCACGGTGGTGTAATCGTGGCTTGCGGAACATTCTTCGTGTTCTCCGACTACATGAAACCTGCCGTCCGCATGGCTGCTTTGATGGAGCAACCGGTTAAGTTCATCTGGTCGCACGACGCATTCCGCGTAGGTGAAGACGGACCAACGCACGAGCCGGTTGAACAAGAGGCACAAATCCGCTTGATGGAGAAACTGAAGAATCATAAGGGACACAACTCGATGTTGGTTCTTCGCCCGGCTGACGTTACTGAGACAACAGTAGCATGGAAGATGGCGATGGAAAACACCTCCACTCCTACTGCATTGCTCCTCTCTCGTCAGAACATCAAAGACCTGCCCTCTGCAGGAAACCGTTACGACGAAGCCTTGCAGGCTGAGAAGGGTGCCTACATTGTGGAGGAAGACAAGAATCCTGATGTTATCTTGGTTGCTTCGGGTTCCGAAGTAGCCACCTTGGTGGAGGGAGCAACGCTGCTTCGTGCCGATGGCGTGAAGGTGCGTATCGTATCCGTTCCTTCCGAAGGCTTGTTCCGCAGTCAGAGCAAGGAGTATCAAGAGTCGGTTATCCCTACGGGAAGTAAGGTGTTTGGTTTAACAGCCGGTCTGCCGGTCAACCTCGAAGGATTGGTTGGTGCCAACGGAAAGGTTTGGGGGCTCGAGTCGTTCGGCTTCTCCGCTCCTTACAAGGTATTGGATGAGAAACTCGGGTTTACCGGAGAGAACGTATACAAACAAGTAAAAGAATTATTGGCATAAAAACGACAAGGCGAAGCATCCACATCAAAATGGATGCTTCGTTTTTTATATGATAAGATGAAGACACTGGGTTTATGCAGCGACCATGCCGGTTACGAGCTGAAAGAATATGTGAAGCAATTGCTTGATTCGAAAGGAATAGCCTATAAGGACTTCGGGACTTATTCTACGGAGAGTTGCGACTATCCCGACTTTGCCCATCCGTTGGCTCGCGCCATAGAAGCGGGGGAAGTTTATCCCGGAATAGCTATTTGCGGAACAGGGAACGGAATTGCGATGACGCTCAACAAACATCAAGGCATACGCGCAGCACTATGCTGGCAAGAAGAGATAGCACGGTTGGCTCGCGAACACAACGACGCCAACGTCCTCGTTATGCCGGGGCGCTATATCAGTAAAGAGTGTGCACGAGACACTGTTGAAGTGTTTCTAAACACATCATTCGCCGGAGGCAGACATCTCAGACGAATTGAAAAGATACCATTGTAAAAAAGGTCAATCCCCTACTTACCACTCGCAGACACTCCGCCGCATCGGGTCAATAGCTTGGCAACCTGCCAGGGATTGTCGAAGTCTGTGGATTCTTCTTTCTCTATCTCCCGGATGGCTTTGCGCTTATTGTCGGGGAATAGCTTTAGGAGGGTTTTGAGATTGTTGAATGTGGCGTTTTTCCCATCCACACGAATCATATAGGAGGTCTGAATCTTCTTTTTGTATACGCTGTTGTCAGGCACACTTGCGCCTTTGTTTTGCATCAGCGACATATCATACGTGGCTTGTCCGCCGGCTTGCGTAACCGTACCCATAGCTCCGGCTTTTCCTTTATAGTACGATTTTATCTTCCAGTCAACAAACAGCGTATCGCCTCCCGCGGGGATACATTCATAGAAGTGTGCTTCTTCGCGAGTGGGAACAAACAGACGCCCTGAGATGCGAAGCGTATCGACATTCGTGGTGTTATACATCTGCATATATTCCTTACCATTCATGAAGTAGAGCACCTGCTGATTACAATCGTAGTTAAACTTGGTTTCTATCACCTTTTTGTTTGTCAAAAGGATTTCCCCGTCGGTAAACTCTTCGAACAGGAATATATCCGATGGCATTGTTTGCGCCTGAAGTGTAAGAGGAAAGAGGAGAAGAAATATTCTGAAATAGATTGTTTTCATAGCATCTGATTGTTGAAAAAAGCTTTAGAGAAGAAAGGCTGCCGAAAAAATCCGGCAGCCTTTCTTAATCAGTATCTACTGCAAATGCTTAGTCGATAGCATTACCATTATGGTTTACAGCAGCAGTTGTACGTCCGGTCCACCATACAGGTGTATCGTGAGTGTTCTTGTAAGCTACCTTCTCAAAGTTAGTTCCATTG
>CAVGKO010000139.1:0-4679 GCA_963629885.1 Anaerobutyricum sp. | reverse complement strand
ATGATACTTCCACACCCGTCTCCATCCTCGTCAACGTATCCAAGAAGAGGTTTAAGCATGCCGTGGAGCGCAACCTGCTCAAACGCCGGGTGCGCGAAGCATACAGGTTGCACAAATACGACCTCATCGACCCCTTGAAGGAAGAGAACCGGAGCATGATGGTTGCCTTCCTCTACGTGGACAAAGAAATCCATCCCTTCCCTTCCATCGAGAAGGCTATGACCAAGGCTCTCAGAATCCTCCGCAAAAAGGAATTATGAAACGGCTGTTCACCACATTGCTCCTGCTGCCGATATATTTCTATAAATATTGTATCTCACCCCTCACCCCGGCAGCTTGTAGGTTTACTCCCACCTGCTCGGAATACGCCGTGCAAGCTCTGAAGAAGTATGGACCGATAAAGGGGCTCTACCTGGCCATCCGACGCCTCCTCCGTTGCCATCCATGGGGCGGCAGTGGCTACGACCCCGTACCCTGAAGCCATGACCTGCTACGACATACATACCCACCACCCCGCAGCCGACGCCCCGGACTGCGTGGCAATACTCAATATAATAATAGGAAGAGACGAAGAGACGCCCGCCTCCAATCAATGGCGCTCCGTAGGTATCCATCCGTGGTATATATATAATGGTATAGACTTAGACAGACAGCTCACCTCTCTTGAGCAAGCAGCCAAGCAGCCCGGGGTGGTTGCCATCGGCGAGGCAGGGCTCGACCATATGGCAGATACCCCGCCCGCCCTCCAAGCGGAAGCCTTCATCCGGCAGGCAGCCTTGGCAGAGCAGCTGGGCAAACCTCTCATCATCCACTGCGTAAAGGCATGGGACGAGTTGATTCAAAACAAGAAGACCATTCGCCCCCATGTTCCGTGGGTCATCCATGGCTTCCGCGGGAACGGACTCCTTGCCGAGCAATTGCTCCGTCAGGATTTCTTCCTCTCTTTCGGCGAGCACTTCAACCCCCAGGCTTTGCAGGCCGCATGGCCCGATAGGCTGTTTGCCGAAACCGACGAATCCCCCATCGGCATCCGCGCCGTCTATACGCAGTTGGCAATGGCCCTAAACCAATCTCCGGAGGCCTTTGCCACCACATTGGAAAGCAATGTACATGGTGTGTTTTTTATGAATAATGTCGTACCTTTGCCCGCATATCAGTATAAATCAGTATAAACTTATTGAATAAAACGATGAATTTTGTTGAAGAACTAAGATGGAGGGGCATGATTCATGATATGATGCCGGGAACAGAAGAACAGTTGCAAAAAGAATTGACTTCTGCGTATGTGGGCATCGACCCTACCGCCGACTCGTTGCATATCGGGCATCTTGTAGGTGTCATGATGCTGAAACATCTGCAGCGTGCAGGGCACCGTCCCATTGCGCTGATTGGCGGCGCCACAGGTATGATTGGAGACCCTTCAATGAAATCGGCAGAACGTAATCTTTTGGATGAAGAGACGCTTCGCCACAATCAGGAATGTATCAAGAAGCAGTTGTCGAAGTTCCTTGATTTCGACTCGGATGCTCCCAACGCTGCCAAGCTGGTCAACAACTACGACTGGATGAAAGGATATTCGTTCCTGAACTTTATCCGCGACATCGGCAAGCATATTACCGTCAACTATATGATGGCTAAAGACTCCGTGAAGAAGCGTCTCAGCTCGGAATCGAGCGTGGGTATGTCTTTCACCGAGTTCTCCTATCAGCTGCTGCAAGGCTATGATTATTTGTTCCTCTATCAGAACGAGGGATGCCGTTTGCAGATGGGTGGTTCCGACCAATGGGGTAACATCACTACCGGTACCGAGCTTATTCGCCGCAAAACCGGTGGCGAAGCATTTGCTCTTACCTGCCCGCTGATTACCAAAGCCGACGGAGGTAAGTTTGGCAAGACCGAATCGGGCAACGTTTGGCTCGACCGCCGCTACACCTCGCCCTACAAGTTCTATCAGTTCTGGCTCAACGTCAGCGATGCCGATGCAGCAAGATACATCAAGATTTTCACAGCCCTTGATAAAGAAGAGATAGCTGCGATAGAAGAAGAACAAGCCGCCGCTGCTCACCTACGCCCATTGCAGAAGCGCCTCGCCAAGGAGATAACCACAATGGTTCATTCCAAGGAAGACTACGAAGCTGCCGTAGAAGCATCGGGTATCTTGTTCGGCAACGCCACATCCGAGGCACTGAAGAAACTCGACGAAGAGATGCTGTTGGCAGTATTCGACGGTGTGCCTCAGTTTGAAGTAAGCCGCGATGCCCTCAGCGCCGGTGTGAAGGCAATAGATTTGTTTACTGAGAAGGCTGCAGTCTTTGCCTCCAAAGGCGAGATGCGCAAATTGGTGCAGGGTGGCGGCATAAGCATCAACAAAGAGAAGCTGACCGATGCCGAGACCGTTATCAACAGTTCGTCGCTGCTTAATGATAGGTATCTGCTGGTTCAGAGAGGTAAAAAGAACTATTACCTGCTGATTGCAAAATAAGAAAAACAAGAGAGCGCTTGCAGGGTAAGATTTTATCCTTACCTTTGCGACGCTTGGAACTCAAAGCATTTTGGATTGTCTCATGGTGTAATGGTAGCACTACAGTTTTTGGTTCTGTCTGTCGAGGTTCGAATCCCCGTGAGACAACAATAGAAAGGAAAAGTCGTTTAATATCTGCATGATAATAGATGACTTTTTCTTTTATCCTTTGTACGTAAACAAAAAGTATTGGCAAAATGGAACATCCACTAAGTATTTACAACACGCTCACAAGAAAGAAGGAACCGTTTATTCCGTTGCATGAACCCTTTGTAGGTATGTACGTATGTGGACCGACAGTCTACGGAGATGCACACCTGGGGCATGCCCGCCCGGCAATTACGTTCGACCTGCTGTTTCGTTATCTCACACACCTGGGATATAAGGTGCGTTATGTACGCAACATCACCGACGTGGGCCATTTGGAGCATGATGCCGACGAAGGGGAAGACAAGATTGCCAAGAAAGCAAGAATAGAGCAGTTGGAGCCGATGGAGGTAGTGCAGTTCTACTTGAACCGCTACCATAAGGCAATGGATGCTCTCGGCGTACTTCCTCCAAGCATTGAGCCGCATGCCTCGGGACATATCATCGAGCAGATTGAATTGGTGAAGGAGATACTCAACAACGGATATGCCTACGAAAGCAAAGGCTCCGTCTATTTCGACGTTGAGAAATACAACAAAGACCATAACTACGGTATCCTTTCCGGGCGCAACATCGAAGACATGCTGAACACCACACGTGCTTTGGACGGACAGGATGAGAAGCATAACCCCATAGACTTTGCCCTCTGGAAATGTGCACAGCCCGAACATATCATGCGTTGGCCTTCTCCGTGGAGCGACGGATTCCCGGGATGGCACTGCGAATGTACGGCGATGGGCAAGAAATACCTCGGAGCGCATTTCGACATCCACGGTGGTGGCATGGACCTCATCTTCCCTCACCACGAATGCGAGATTGCTCAGGCAGTAGCTTCTCAGGGGAGCGAGATGGTGCACTACTGGATGCACAACAATATGATTACCATCAACGGTCAGAAGATGGGTAAGTCGTTGGGCAACTTCATCACCCTCGACGAATTCTTTACCGGCAACCATAAGATGCTGAGCCAGGCGTATTCGGCAATGACGATACGTTTCTTTATCCTGCAGGCGCACTATCGCAGCACGGTGGACTTCAGCAACGAAGCTTTGCAGGCGGCAGAGAAGGGCTTTAGCCGTTTGATGGATGCCTGGAAACATCTCCAGAGCCTTACCGCTTCGGATGCCTCAACGGTGGATGTAAGCGGGCTCCGCCAGAAATGCTACGAGGCGTTGAACGACGACTTGAACTCTCCGATTGTTATCTCCCATCTGTTTGATGCCGCCCGCGCCATCAACTCGGTGAAAGACGGCAAGGCAACGATATCTCACGAAGATTTGAAAGAGCTGAAGGACGTGTTCCAGACCTTCTTGTTCGATATATTGGGCATGAAAGACGAGGCGTCTTCCGAAGGCGACAGCTACGAGGCATTCAGCAAGGCTGTAGACCTGCTGCTCAGTATCCGCCAAGAGGCTAAGGCCAAAAAAGACTGGGCTACTTCCGACAAGATTCGCAACGAACTTACCTCCATGGGATTCGAAATCAAGGATACCAAGGACGGGGCAGAGTGGAAGCTCAACAAATAAGAAGATGACGATAGACGAATTTCTTCAGGGCGACAAGTTCGCCCTGCTTGCCGGAGTGGAGCTGATGGAGACAAGAAGCGGCTACGCCAAGGCACGTATGGAGATAAAACCCATGCATCTTAACGGCGGCGGAGTATGCCAAGGCGGGGCCATCTTCACCCTTGCCGACTTGGCATTCGCGGCAGCAACCAACAGCCATGCCCGGCTCACGCTGTCAATCACTTCCAACATCAACTTCTTTAAGTCCGAAAGCCGGGGATACCTCTATGCCGAAGCTCGCGAGGTGTTCAGCCACAAAAGGCTGGCAAGTTGCGAGGTGAACATCACCAACGAGGAAGGCGATTTGATTGCCACATTCAGCGGCACCGGCTACCGCAAAGACACCGAACTCCCGTTCGCTCCGTTGGATTAATTCGGCGGAGGATTCCGAGGACATATATATGTTTCGAGCAAAAGATATATATGTTTTGACGGAAACATATATA
>CAVGKO010000138.1:0-4704 GCA_963629885.1 Anaerobutyricum sp. | reverse complement strand
GTTATATCTTTGTTGTTGGCAAGAGTTAAAGCGAGATGACACAGGATGGTATTACGAAGATTGACGTAAAACAGGTGCTGAAGCAAAAGGCGCCATCTTTGGCAGAGAAGGTCCCGGGTTTTATCATCAATTATCTGATACATATCATTCATCAAGAAGAACTAAATGACATTCTAACCCGTTACCAAGACAAAGAAGGGGTCGGCTTCATGCAAGAGTTGATAGGTTATTTCGACTTGACATTGAAGCTATCCGGAGAAGAAAACATTCCGAAAGAGGGTCGCTATATCTTTGTGTCCAATCATCCGTTGGGGGGACTGGATGGTATCTGCCTCACAGCCGTGATTGGCCGGCATTATGAAGGAAAGATACGTTGCTTGGTAAACGACCTGCTTCTCAACTTGCCAAATCTGAAGTCCATCTTTGTGCCTATCAACAAGCATGGAGCGCAAAGCAGGGACAACGTCAGACTGATTGACGAGGCATATGCTTCCAACAATCAAATCGTGACATTCCCCGCCGGATTGTGTTCGCGGAGGATAAGCGGAAAGATTCAGGATGTGGAATGGAAGAAGTCTTTCGTCCAAAAGGCCGTTGAATATAAGCGTGATGTTGTTCCGGTATATTTCGAAGGGAGGAACTCCGGTTTCTTCTATCGGTTGGCAAATCTGAGAAAGATGCTGGGCATAAAGATGAACTACGAAATGATTTATCTGCCTGACGAAATGTTTCGCGCCAAGCACAAGACATTCGGCATCCGTTTTGGCCAACCTGTTCCGTGGCAGACGTTCGATAGCAGCAAGAAGCCGGCTGAGTGGGCAGAATGGATGAAAGAACGGGTGTATAATCTGAAGAAAACATAGACTCACTATATATGCAAGACATTATTAAGCCTATTGACCGTGCTCTGTTGAAGGCGGAGTTGACTAAGGAAAAGAAGCTCCGCAGCACGAATAAGTCGAACAACGATATATATATTGTAACAGCGCACGACGCACCCAATGTCATGCGTGAGATTGGGCGTCTGCGTGAGATTGCCTTCCGCTACTACGGAGGGGGTACGGGTTATGAGGTTGATATCGACGAGTTCGACACAATGGAGGATGCATATCGGCAATTGATTGTATGGAGTCCGGAAGACGAGCAGATTTTGGGCGGTTATCGTTTTCTGTGCGGTTCGGATGTAAAGTTCGATGAGAACGGGAAGCCGATATTGGCTACATCCCATTTGTTTAACTTCTCGGATAAGTTCAACAAGGAGTTCCTCCCTTATACGGTTGAGTTGGGGCGTTCGTTCGTGACGTTGGAATATCAGTCCACGCGTGCTGCCGCCAGAGGGCTGTTTGTGTTGGACAACTTATGGGACGGGTTGGGGGCCTTGTCGGTGGTTGACCCAAGCCTAAAATACTACTTCGGGAAGGTGACGATGTATAACACCTACAACACAGAGGCACGCAACATGATTCTTTATTTCTTGGGAATGCATTTCCCGGATGCCGACAGGTTGGTCACGCCCATCTATCCGCTAAAGACAGATATGGATACCGAGAAGATGAAGGCTTTGTTTCGCTACGACAATTTCAAAGACAATTATAAGGTATTGAACCAAGAGGTTCGTAAGTTCGGCATCAATGTGCCGCCGCTGGTAAATGCTTATATGAGCCTCTCACCCAAGATGCGTGTGTTTGGCACAGCCATCAACCACGAGTTTGGCGAAGTGGAAGAGACAGGCATCCTGATTCCCATCAACGAGATTTTGGAAGACAAGAAGAAGCGCCACATCGAGACTTACCTAAAGGAGGAAGCCCGGGAAGCTGATTTGATACGAAAGACGGAATAAGTCTTTTGGGGATTAAAACATATACATAACGGCAGCGAGCAGGCGGTGATTGGTCACCGAATGGGAGCTACTTGCCCGTCCGCTGGGCAATGTCGCGTCGGCATACCAAGCAACCGAAGGGCTATATTCAACCCCCACCTTCCAATGAGGGAGAACGTAGGAGAACTGTACGTTGGTAGTAACGAGCTGGTCGACATCGAGTCCGATGCCATAGGTTGGACCTACAATGTCGCTTCCTGCCCCAAGATTCTTCAGATACCCCACAAACACACCCGGCTGCCATCGGTGGCCGTAGACAAAGTTCACCCAAGTGGTTGAATAGCGATAGGGGGAGTATGACTGCTCCCCGGTACGGCTGTCTATATTAGTTACGCCATAACCGCCCAGCATACTGAGGTGAGCCATGTTGGACGCCAGCATAGTCCTCATCGACAACTTCCAGTCCTTCGCTTCATAACGGGCATGTGCTTCAACCGAAGCGGAGGTGACGCGTTCGCTTACCTTATATGTCTTGCCCTCCACCTCCGACTTTATGCGTGGCACAATGGATAGCACCTCTGCCCCCACACCTATGGTCCAGTTCTGCGGGCGGAAATCCACCCCGGCATAAAACTCGGGCACACCGCTGTGCTTTATGTATTCCTCACTCTTGCCGGCAGGTCCGGTGGAGAGATACTGTAGTTGCCAAAGCGCAGCTGCCGTGAGCCGCCATTTGCCGTTGGTATAGCGATATCGCACCATCGGGCAACGGCCGAAGGAATGAAACGGAGCTCCTGTAGAGAGGTTGAGCATCTGAGGGGAGACATCACCATAGAGGGGATGCCACGTCTGCCCAATGAGCAAAGCCGACTTACCCCAATCGAGCCCTACCCAGGCTTGTCTCATACGCAATACAGCAAAAGTGCTTCCCGAGCCGCGAAAGTCAGCCTCCAGGCAGGCAGTTGTTGTAGCTTTGCCCACACGCGGCCCGCTAACGTTTATTCCCAAACGTGAGTAGAACATATAGAAGCTACTGTTGGTGGTAGCGTTGAGGTCGTTGCCGTCGGCATCGGGTGAGATATCTTTGGGATAGAGATGAAACAAGCCGTCAACATTCTCCGTATTGGCACGCGAGTTATAGAACAGAAAGCCTCGCACTTGTCCATAAAACTTATACGTAAAGTTCTTTTTCTGAGCCATGCCCGGCAGCGCCGCAAACAATCCGGCAAGCAAGAAGAGTCCCGTCTTTGTCTTCATTAAAAAAGCGTTCTGATTATCTTGTGTAACGGCGGCAAAGGTACATATTTTGCCTGTCCCATTTGAGGAACGGAATATTATTTGTTCCTTTGCTTCCAATTTGTAAGCCCGGGAGGGCTATTTCCGACAATAATGTAATTCAAAGCATATAAATCATGAACACAAAAAAGTTTTTACTGGAGGAGAAAGACATTCCGTCTGCCTGGTATAATATTGTGGCAGACATGAAAAACAAGCCACTGCCCCTCTTGAATCCACAAACCAAACAACCCATAAAGGAAGAAGACCTCTACCCATTGTTTTCGAAAGCCGCCTCACATCAGGAGTTGAACACCACCGATGCGTGGATTGAGATTCCGGAAGAGGTGCGCGAGATGTATAGGGTATGGAGACCAACCCCGCTGGTACGTGCCTTCGGTCTTGAGAAGGCGCTCGACACTCCGGCGCATATCTATTTCAAGAACGAGAGCGTAAGCCCTATCGGTTCACATAAGCTAAACTCAGCCCTTGCACAGGCATACTATTGCAAGCAGGAGGGCGTCACCAATATCACCACCGAGACGGGTGCCGGGCAATGGGGCGCAGCCCTCTCGTATGCCGCCAAGGCATTCGGATTGGAGCTGGCTGTGTATATGGTGAAGGTAAGCTATCATCAGAAGCCTTATCGTAGGTCCATCATGCAGACCTTCGGTGCACAGGTCATTGCTTCGCCGAGTATGAGTACGAAATCCGGCCGCAAGACCCTTACGGAGCACCCCAACTATCAGGGAAGCCTTGGCACAGCCATCTCGGAAGCTGTTGAGCTGGCAACGCAGACGCCAAACTGTAAGTACACCTTGGGTAGTGTGTTGAACCATGTGATGCTCCACCAGACGGTAATCGGCTTGGAGGCAGAGAAGCAGATGGAGATGGCGGGCGAATATCCCGACGTGGTTATCGGCTGCTTCGGTGGCGGTTCCAACTTCTCGGGTATCACCTTCCCGTTCTTGCGCCATAAGCTGATTGAAGGGAAAGACATTCGCGTTGTTGCTGCCGAGCCGGCATCATGCCCGAAGCTGACGCGCGGACAGTTCCAATACGACTTCGGCGACGAGGCAGGCTACACTCCGCTTATCCCGATGTTTACTCTCGGTCATAATTTCGCCCCTGCCAACATTCATGCCGGCGGATTGCGTTATCATGGTGCAGGTGCCATTGTCAGCCAGCTGATGAAAGACGGACTGATGAGCGCCACCGACGTACAGCAGCTGGATACCTTCCGCGCAGCAACCATGTTTGCCCAAGCAGAAGGAATTATCCCGGCTCCTGAGTCGGCTCACGCCATTGCCGTTGCCATCCGCGAGGCAGAAGAAGCCAAGAAGGAAGGCAAACAGCGTACCATATTGTTCAACCTCTCCGGCCACGGACTGATTGACATGACTGCATACGACCAATACCTGGCAGGCGACCTTATCAACTACGAGGTGACAGACGATGATGTTGCCCGCAATTTGAAAAACTTGGAAAAGATAATTTGATACCCGGATTCGGACGTTGAATATCGAGGCTGCGCATGGATGTATGCGCAGCCTTTTTTTTGAAAGGTACGAACCTTTTGACCCAAACGTTCGAACCTTTTCGTCCAAAGG
>CAVGKO010000137.1:0-4729 GCA_963629885.1 Anaerobutyricum sp. | reverse complement strand
CCCCCCCTTCTTCTTGGATTTGGAGCCGTAGTGGTAGCCGTAGCCGTAGCCATAGCCATAGCCGTAGCGGTAGTAGCCGTACTTGCCGTAGCGGCCACCATTGCCTTCGGTACCGTTGAGGATGATGCTCATATTGTTGTGACGCTTCTCGTCGTAGAGCTTCTGGAGCTCGGGCACCATGGAGCGTTCCAACAGCCCGCTGCGCACCACGAAGATGACGCGGTCGGCATACTGCTCGATGATTTGCGTGTCGGCAACAATCTCCACCGGAGGACAGTCCACTATGATATAGTCGTACTCCCCGCGCAGATGTTCGAACATGGGCGCCAGGCGCTCGCTATAGAGCAGCTCGGTGGGGTTGGGCGGCATCACTCCCATAGGCAACACATGCAGGCCCTCCACGTTGTCCGCCGTGACGATGAGGCTCTCGATGTTGGTCTCCTTGCCTATGAGGTAGTCGGTGAGACCCTTCTCGGGGCTACCCACATATTCCGACGCGGTGCCTCGACGAAGGTCGCAGTCGATGACCAGCACCTTCTTGCTGCGGATGGCAAACGACTTGGCGATGTTGATTGACAGGAAGCTCTTGCCACTGCCGGCATTGAAGGAGGTGAGAAGGATGACGTTGGCGCGGCCGGCTTCGTTGTTCGACACAAACTCGATGTTGGTACGCAAGACGCGGAATGCCTCGTTGATGACATCCCTGCGGCCCGACTTGACCACCACCACGCGCTCTTCCTTAGGCTTCTTTGCCTGCCACCAATGACGCTTGCCACGTATATAATACGGTATCTCGCCAAGGAACGGGATGGTGAGGCTCTCAAGGTCCTTGCGCCCACGCACATTGGTGTTGGTTGTCTCCCTCACATAGAGCACCACCACGGGGATGAGCACGCCAAGGAGGAATGCCACCAAGAGGATGTTGCGCCTTACCGGGGCCACGGGCGAGAGCTTGCCGTAGGGAGGCGTGATGATGCGGGTGTTGTAGGCAGTGAACGCCTGCGAGAGCTCGTTCTCCTCACGTTTCTGAAGAAGGAAGAGGTAGAGCGCCTCCTTTACCTTCTGCTGGCGACCAACCGACTGGAGGTACTTGGCTTGGTTTGGACTGGAGGCTATCTGCGAACGCGTGGTGTCGTCGCTCTCCTGGAGGTGACCAATCTGCGTCTCGAGGCTTACCATGAGGTTGTTGATGCCCGAGAGGATGGCGCCGCGCAGGGAGGCGAGCTTCTGGTCGAACTCCACCACCAAGGGGTTCGTCTCGCTGGAGTTGTTCACGAGGCTGTTGCGCTGCAGGAGCATGGTGTTGTATTCCGATATCTGGCTCTCTATGGCCTGACTCTCCACGCCGGAGTTGACAGGCAGCACCTGGTTCTTCTTGCTGTCTTCGGTGAGGTAGCCCTTCACGTATTGGCAGATGGCACGCTGCGTGCTTAGCTTGAGGATATTGTTGGCATTCTCCTTCGACTGCTCCATATACAATGCCGACGCCTCTTCCACGTCGGGCAAGAGGTGCGAGCTCTTGTAGGAGGAGATGTTCTCGTCCACGTCACCCAGCTCCTGCTCTATCACGCCGAGGCGCTCGGTGATGAAGTTGCTGGTGGCTACGGTCATGAGGTTCTTGTCCTTCATCCAGCTCTCTTTGTAGACGGCTATTATCATGTTGATGACGTCCTCGGCACGTTGGGGCAATACGTCGGTGTATGCCAGCTCGATGATGGTGGACTTCTGGTCCACGAGGCTTGCCTTGAGGCTGCCCTTGATGCGCTCGGTCATGCTATAGAGGTTGCTCCGGCTCACGTATATGGGCTCCGGCTCCAGGAGGAACGACCTAAGGCTGTCGGTGGGCACCACGGTGATGTCGCCCATGGGGGTCTTAAGGCGGGTGTTATAGCTGCCCTGGAGGGTCTCCCCCGGCATGTCTTCCTCGCCCGAAAGATAGCAGTCGCTAATCTCGAAGGTCTTATCGTCGGTAAGGCTCAGCGTCATGCCGGCGCCCTGCTCGGGCTTAAGGTCGTGGAAGATGACCTTCACGGGGAGCGTCGCCCCATAGAGCACCTTCTTATGAAACATGCCCGAGACCATATACTCCACGTCGTAGTTCAGCCGCTTGCCTACCTCCAGAAGCACTGCCGGCGACTGGATGGCGTTGAGCTCGTTGTAGACGTTGCTGAGGCCCCCCGAGAGTCCCATGTCGGAGAACATCGACGCCACATCGCTGGAGACGGACTTCGACTTGCTGTCTTCCTTCACCAATACCGTGGCGGCACGCTCATACTGCGGCGGAGTGGTCAGGATATACATCACTGCCAAGCCAAGGCATACCGCCAACGACAAAACAAACCACTGCCAATGGGAGATGCAGAGGTAGAAGAGGTCTTTCAAGGTCAGGAATGTTTCCTCCTGACTGCTATCTTGTTTGTGAGTTGCTGGATTCATGATTCCTATACATTATATATATATGCGTGTGTTATTTTATGAGCACGATGATGGAGGTGATGAGCGAGGCAACGCTTATCCAGAACGAGGTGGAGAGCACGTTGTTGCCGTTGACGGTGGACTGACGCTTACGCACGTTGTTGGGGTCGACATACACCACGTCGTTTTGCTGGAGGTATGCCACCGGCGAGTTCATCACACTGTTGGTGTCGGTGAGGTCGATGCGGTAGGAATATTTCTTGCCGTCCTGCTCGCGTATCACCAATACATTATCCCTCCTACCATAGATGGTCAAGTCGCCCGCCTTGCTCAGGGCATCAAGGATGGATATCTTGTCGTAGTCGATATTATATTGTCCGGGGCGGCTCACCTCTCCCATCACGGAGAAATGGAGGTTCTCGAACTCCACCGTAACGACGGGGTCTTTCACCAGGTTCTCGCTCACCAGCCTCTGCTTTATCATATCGGCTATCTGCTGGCGCGTCATGCCCAAGACATTCACCTTACCCAGCACCGGGAAGTCGATGCTGCCGTCGGATGCCACACTATAGCAGGATATCTGCTGGCTGTAAGACGAGCCGGTGGTTGAGCCCACGCGGTAGGAGGTTATCGAGAGGTTGAAAAGCTCCGAAAGCAACGGGTCTTTGCTCTTTACCACGATGGAGATTTTGTCTCCCGGCTGAATTTTGATTACCTGATTCACGTCATCAAACACCGCTTCATTGGGTATATCCTGCATGTAGCTGATGTTTTTCGGCGTAGAACACGAGAACAACACTACGGACATAATAATTGCCAGTCCGTAGCTCACTATTGACCTAAACTTCATATTCTAATTGTTTTGTATGTGTTTGTGATTGTCCCTCGGGGGAGTCTTTAAGGAAACCGCCCTTTCATTTCTCTGTCACCGGAGGGTTGAGTTCTTTGCTTTTGGTCTTTTTATTGATGGCCCTGGTCAGACCCATATGCATAATGGTCCATACCGTCAGGTCGATAAAAAAGATTGCTGTGATTGATAGAGTATGTAGCAACAGTATGTTCATTGCTATGAACGCTATTGCTATGCCGAGAATCATGACCAGCGCCAGGTGCTGGTGCATGCCAAGTGCCAAAAATTTGTGATGGATGTGATTTTTGTCGGCAATGAAGGGATTCTTGCCGCAGCGCAAACGATGGAGCGTTACGCGAAGTACATCAAAAATGGGAACGAGAAGGAGCGAGAAAACAATGACGATGCTCTCGGGAAAGATACGCTCCTTTGTGGCGTCGAACATGCTGAGACGGATAACCATCACCGCCAGCAACATTCCGATGGTGAGCGAACCGGTGTCGCCCATAAACAACTTACGCCCCTTGGACGCGTCGCCAAATACGTTTCTGTAGAAGAACGGGAGCAAGGTGCCGAATGCGGCGAAGCACACGAAGGCATATACCCACCAGTGGAGGCGCACAAACATACACCCCATAACTATGAAGGCGATGATGCTTATGCCCGATGCCAGCCCATCGATGCCGTCAATCATGTTGATGGCATTGAGGATGAACACTACGGCAAACACCGTGAGAGGTATACCCACGTAGAATGGCAGCTCATGGATGCCCAAGAACCCGTAGAGGTTGTTGAACCAGCATCCCGAAGCTGTCAGTATGATGCCTGCTATGGCCTGCGCTACAAACTTGGTGCGATAGCGCACGCCCACGAGGTCGTCCATTATCCCTACCATATAGAGCAGAAACAAGCAGCTGCTGCTAGACAGCAATTGGTTGGTCACATCCATGTCGAGCACATTGCGACCATACCACAAGTTCTGACCTACTATAGCCAGGGAAACTGTGACTAATACACAAGGGAAGAAGGCAAACCCTCCGAAACGAGGAACGAGTGCCTTATGTATCTTCCGGTCGTCTATCGAATCAAACAAACGACGACGAAACGATACGAGAAGAATTTGGGGCAAGACGATGGCGCCCATCGCCCACCCCAAGAGAATCACAAACGTGATTCCCAAGACCTGTACATAATTCATAACCAATCATAAATCAATAAATCAATCAAACAGATTAACCCTAAAAGAGTCAACCAGCGTGGTTTGTTCCAAAAAAAATACCCTCCGAGAATCGTCGCTTCGAAGAGTCCATAAAAATAAGCCGGGGAGGCTTAATAATCCGGGGGACCGATGTGGCTTATGGTCTCCACCCCGAAACCTTTGCTCCGGGCACAAAAAAGTTCGTCAGTCCCATATCTTGCACTGACGAAACAGCCCTCCTGAAAGGATTTGTTTACAAGTATTAC
>CAVGKO010000136.1:0-4865 GCA_963629885.1 Anaerobutyricum sp. | reverse complement strand
ATTCACGCATATTTGTTTGGCGGATTGTATGACTTCGCCGGGAAGATTCGTTCGGTAAACATCTCCAAGGGCGGGTTCTCTTTCGCCCCGGCTAAGTTCCTTTCGCAGACATTGAAGAGTATTGAACAAATGCCGGAAACCAGTTTCGACGAGACTGCAGACAAATATGTAGAAATGAATGTAGCACATCCGTTCCGAGAAGGCAATGGCCGCACAACGAGAATTTGGCTCGACTTGATTCTAAGGAAGAGGCTCGGGAAATGCGTGGATTGGAGCCTCATCAACAAATACGCCTATCTCTCGGCAATGAAGAGAAGTGTTGCGGACAATTCGGAAATCAAACAGCTCTTGAAAGCCGCCTTGACCGACAAGGTGAACGATAGGGAGATGTTTATGAAGGGCATTGACTATTCGTATTACTACGAGGAAATGTAGAAAAACCATTGACCTATGGACCAGCCGAAAATAGAACGTATGCTACGCCTGATGAGGTATATGTCGGGCAATATCAATTACACCGTTAAAGAACTCGCTGAGCGACTGGATATGTCCGAGAGAACCATCTATCGCTACATCGACACCTTCAAGGGTGCCGGCTTCGCTGTTACCAAGCTATGGGCAAACACCTACAAACTCGAGAAGATGCCGAAGGGTGCACCCGACTTCGACAAGCTGATGTTTTTCAGCGAAGAGGAGTCGTATCTCATCAACTCTCTGCTTGATGCGCTTGTTCCAACAAACGCTCTGAAGAAAGGCATCAAGGACAAACTCGCCGTTGTTGTGGATTCCACGGCTATTGCCAACTATGTGGACCGCCATAGCAATGCTGCACACGTAACGAATCTCACTCAGGCAGCGCGCGAGAAGAAGAAAGCATTGCTCAAAGGCTATGAGTCGGGCAACTCGCATACTATCTGCGACCGTATGGTGGAGCCATACGGATTCACCACTGACTACATCGATGTCTGCGCATACGACCTTGAGGCCAAGCAGAACAAAATCTTCAAGATTCAGAGAATAAATGAGGTGGAAATCCTTAACGAGCCGTGGGAAGCGGAGAAGTCGCATCACATGCAAGGGATGGACGTGTTCCGTATGACAGGCAACTACATCGGTCACATCCGTTGGCAGATGAGCGTTATGGCAAAAAACCTCCTCATCGAAGAATATCCTCTGGCAGAGAAAGAACTGAAGCAGGATGTGAACAGCTGGATTTTGGACACAGACATCTGCAACTACGCCGGTGCCTGCCGCTTCTACGTAGGCCTCGCCAAAGAGATTCGCATCCTCAACAGCCCCGAATTTGAAGCGTATGTAAAAACATATGTCCGGGAGAATCTGATGAAATAAACCACCCGGAATTTATCGACTGTCAAAACCTGTCGAAACGCCACTGTACCTTTGCAGAAGTAAGATTTGCAAGGGTATTTTCTATAACATTGAACTATTATCTACAATAACCACCAATATCAACAATTTAAAACACTAATCGCTATGAAAGAAGTAGTAAAGAAAACTCAGGTGTTCAATCTCGTAATCCTCGACAAGAGCGGCTCTATGGAAGACATCCGCAAGGAAGCCGTTGACGGATTCAACGAAACTCTCGGCAGCATCAAAGCCGCCCAGCTCAAACATCTCGACACGCAGGAGCATTTCGTAAGTCTCGCTGCGTTTTGCGACTGCGGAATCGATATGATTTATGACAAAACGCCCATCGCTAAGGCAGAGAAACTGACTATGAAACAGTATGAACCTTGCTGCTGCACTCCTTTGTTTGATGCCATCGGAAAAACCATCAATTCCATCAAGAAAGACATCAAGGACATTGAGGACTCAGCCGTGCTCGTGACCATCATCACCGACGGTTATGAAAACGCTTCCAAGGAATGGACCGGAGCAGGCGTAAAGAAACTCATCGACGAGTGCAAGAAAGACGGCTGGATGTTCTCGTTCATCGGAGCCGGCGAGGATATCGTACAAACGGCGATGAATATTTCCATCACCAACACCGTGGTTTGGGAAAAGACCGCCAAGGGCACTCACGATATGTTCGCCAATGAGAACAGCGCCCGTAACCGTTTCTATGATAAGATGTCTGATTTATGCTGCAGACCAATGTCTATCTATGATAGGAAAGCAATACATAGAAAGCTAAGCGAAGAATATATGACGAGGACAAAAAGGATAAGAAATAAGCCATGGCAACATTTTATCAATTGAAGTGTCCGAACTGCGGAACAGAATTCGGGTTCGGAAAAGGAATATTGCCTCAAGACGCGGACCGCCCTGTCCCAAAGCAATTGCGTGAAGAAACACCGGAAAAGTGTCCGACTTGCGGGCGTGAGTTCATCATGACGAGAGAAGAGGATAACCAATACGTCACTGAGGTGGTTTTCATTGATTAGTGACATTTACCCAACTTATGATGACATAAAAATAACACCCCAGATATTCTCCTCAGATTACGAAGAGAATGTTTGGGGTGTTATCGTTGATTGTTTTTATAGCAGGATATAAATCAGCAACGTATCAAAACCTATCAACAGGAGATACAACACAACGAAGAGCGCAATGTTGACATAGTTGTACGACCGATTCCATTGTGCAGCGATACGAAATAAGTCTGCAACACATAAATCAAAGGCGGCATTCATTGGAAACATGTAACGATGCAATATCTTGATTATCCCATAGGCGCATGCCAAGGCATAAACCGCAAGCAGACCAATTACACCAATGTTGTAACCTCGAACTATGCTTACAACAAGAGGCGCAACACTTGCCAATAGAAGCACAATACCTTGCACCCACTGTCCTCACTGTTTTCCATCTTCTTATTTGTGATGGAAATGGTTGATTTTCTCTTTCCTCTGGCAATTTTCTTTACAGTTCGCTTAGGGCTTGTTCCAAAGACAGAAGGTCTGACTCTGTTGTTGCCCAGCTCGTGACGAAACGACATACTATTTCGTCTGTCGCACTTGGTTCCCATATCTCGAACTTTATCTTTTGGGAGAGCGTAGCGTATTGTTGGCGTTTCAGGACAACGAACTGTTGGTTGGTGGGCGAATCCACTGCCAACGGGATACCTGCTGCAGCAAAGAGAGTCTTCAACCGAGCAGCCACCTCAATGGCGTGACGCGAGATACGGAAGTAAAGGTCGTCGGTAAAAAGTGTATCAAACTGCACGCCGAGCATTCTGCCCTTTGCGAGCAATGCTCCGTGACGTTTCACCGTGGTGAAGAAATACTTCGGAGCCGGAATATTGGAGAACACCACAGCCTCGCCCATCAGCGCACCCACCTTTGTGCCACCGATATAGAACGCGTCGCAATGAGCGGCAAGGAAAGGCAAGTCGTAGTCGCACGCCGCCGACATCAGCCCGTAGCCAAGCCGCGCGCCGTCTATATAGAACTTCAAATCATAGTGCCGGCATGCCTCATAGATGGCCATCAGTTCATTTCGCGTGTAAACCATACCGTGCTCCGTCGGCATCGTGATATAAACCATTCCCGGTTGCACCATGTGCGGATAGGTTTCGTCTGCCAAAAACTTGTCCATATATGCCGTCAGCGCCTCCACGCTGAGTTTGCTGTCGCTGGGAGGAAGCGTGATGACCTTATGTCCGGCTGCTTCCACTGCTCCCGATTCGTGCACGGCAATGTGAGCCGTCTCCACACAAATCACTCCCTCGCAAGGCATGAGGAGCGAGTCGATGACCGTTGCATTTGTCTGCGTCCCACCCACGAGGAAGAACACATCGGCTTTGTCGTTGCCCACCGCCCTGCGGATTTTCTCTTTCGCCCGCTCCGTATACGCATCGAAGCCGTAGCCGGAAGTCTTCTCATCGTTTGTCTCGGCAAGCGCCCTAAGAATCTCCGGCAGCATCCCGTTATTATAATCGCTTTCGAATGATGTCATAGTGTTTTAGCATTATGAGATGAATAACGCCGCATCGTTGAAATTCTTGTTTGATTTCATCTTGCTACATTTTAACGATGCATTAAAACGTTGCAAAGGTAATTAAATCATTTGGGAGCCAGCATTGGTTTTCAGTCCCCAAGCCCATCCATTCCGCCAGGGGTCTCTTCGTAGAGTTTTGCCATTGCTTTGGTTTTTTCTTTCATGCAGTGGACGGCTATGCGGGGTGAGAGCACTTTTACGCCCGGGCCGTAGCTCATCATGACGGAATAGAACTCGAAGTTGAGCACAACGGAAATCTCGAAGATGCATGTGCCGTCGGGATTGCGAAGAACGAGGCGCTGACTGTGGTGAAGCGGCTTGGTGATGATATATTTGCTCTGCTCCACCGTGGCAACGAACCTCACGGCTTTTCAAAATTTGAAACTTGAAAATCCACATTGTAAAAATAACAATTTATAAATTTGTTGCCTTTAGATTGTTGTTTTATGAAGAGGGGGGCAGGCAATAATCTTGTAAGACAATCTAACCAAGGGCTTCACTCCTTTCATAGAGTAAATAAACTATCAACCATATAAACCATATCAGAAAATGAAAAAGAAATTATTATTTACCTTAATGTCAGTGCTTGTTGCTCTGACAACTTGGGGACAGAAAAGCCAAAAGGACGTTGCTCCTGTTGCTCCTATTCCAAGTCCTCAACAGGTGGAGTGGCAAAAGATGGAAACCTACGCATTCATTCACTTCGGTTTGAACACGTTCAATGACAAGGAATGGGGCTATGGCGATTCCGATGTCAAGACTTTCAATCCTAAGAAATTGGATTGTGAGCAATGGGTAAAAGTATTTTCTGCCGCAGGAATGAAGGGTGTCATCATCACGGCAAAGCATCATGACGGTTTCTGCCTTTGGCCTACTCATACCACCGATTACTGCATCCGTAACAC